>JACCYX010000270.1 GCA_013696265.1 Chloroflexia bacterium | reverse complement strand
CCGCCAGGGCGTACGGCACGCCCGCCCCGGCACCCGGCACGCTCGCCGAAATGTGATAGTGCACCGCCAGCGCCGGCGCGTAGAGGTGGCGGGCGTCCCGGTGCACCTGTTCGAGCGAGGTCGCCAGCGCCCGGTGCAGGCGGATCCGGCGGGAGGGACTCCAGCCGTCGTAGAGGGCGCGCCGAACCAGCGCGTGCTGGAAGTCGTAGCGTTCGACATCGCTTCCGGTCGGGGCGATCAGGCGCGCCGCCAGCGCCTCGTCGATCGCGTCGAGCAGCTCGTCTTCCTCCAGCGAGGTCAGGGCCCGCAACATCGGGAAATCGAAGCCATCGGTGCAGACGGCCGCCAGGCGGAGCATGCGCTGGGCCGAGGCCGAGAGCCGCGCCAGGCGATGATCGACCACCTGCCGCAGGCTCTCCGGAATCGAAAGCTCGGCCATGTCCGCTGGACCCGCCCCCGCGGAGTCGTCCGGCAGCCGGTCTTCCTCGATCAAGTGCCGGGTTATCTCGTGCACGAAGAAGGGATTGCCGTGCGTCGCCTCACTGACCAGCTTCACGACGGGCGCCGGAACCGGATCGCCGCCAATGCTCCGCATGAGCCCTTCCACCTCACCGGGCGAGAGTCCCGGCAACGCGATTTCCTCGAACCGTGCTTCACGCCTGATTTGGCTCAACGCATCGACCAACGGCCCCGATCGATCGACATAATCGTCGCGATAGGCCGTCAGTACCATCAGGGCCGCCGGGCGCGACGACCGTCCGAGGTGCAGGAGTACCCGCAGCGATCCGGGGTCGGACCACTGGAGGTCGTCGAGCGCGATCAGCAGGGGTTGGCGCCGGCTGAGGTCATCCAGGCAGCGGACGATCGCATCAGGCAGCCGGAACCGTTCTTCGTGAACGCCGAGGTTGGCGACCGGCGACAGGTGCGGGTACAACTGGGTGAGCAGGGGCGCGATAGGCAGGAGGGTCTGGGCCCATTCCGGCGGGTCGTCGCCTGGCCTGGGCCAGTCCAGCTCGATCATCGCCTGCTGCAGGATTTCTGCCCAGGCGTGATACGAGGGTTGCCAATCGCCTTCGAGCATCCGCGCCCATACCACCAGGAACCCTTCCTGGCGGGCACGTTCCGACACCGTATGCATGAGCAGGGTTTTGCCGATGCCCGCCTCGCCGGCGAGGGCGATCATGGCGAGGCGTCCGTCGCGGACGGCACCCAGGCGGGCCACGATCCGGTCGAGTTCCTGGCCCCGGCCGATCACCGGCGTCTCGTCGAGCCGGATTCCCGGCTGGTTCGGGATTTCCTGCGTGCCGTGGATGCCGTGTTCCGGCTCCGGTTCGCGGGGGAGGGCGCCTGAGTGATGCACTGCGGACACGGTTCACGCTCCAATGCGGTACAGCTTCGCGGAGCGACAGCCGAACACGCCTGGACCGTGGACTCGTCCGTCGGTCCCGCGGCTTCCTTCTAAATGAAGAAACCGACGCCAACCGCCAGCATCGTGTCGTGGAAGGTGCGCGTGTATTCCCATTAGTTTATCAGAGATTTCGCGGCATCCATGACGCATCGGCAACCCGCGGCCGGAGCCTCGCCGCCGTTTCCGGCGATACTTTCCGGAGCGGTGGCGGGTTACCAGAAAGACCATGATGCAGGCCTTCTCCTTCGATCCAGAAACGTTCGCGGACTCGCCAGACAACCTGGTCGGGGCGATCGTCACCCACGCCGTCCGCGTGCCCGGTGGGGGACGGTTGCGCAAGGGTCAGCCGATCCAGCCGGCGGATCTCGACATCCTCGCCCGGGTCGACGGGCCGGTGCACCTGGTGCGCCTCGACGCGGGCGATGTGCACGAGGACGAGGCCGGCCGCCGGCTCGCCGCGCTGGTCGCCGGGCCGGGATTAGCCGTCCGCGAGCCGGTCCAAAGCCGGGTGAACGTGATCGCCGCCCACAAGGGCCTGCTGCGGGTCGACGCGGAAGCGGTCCATGCCATCAACCGGCACGCCCCGGTGGGTATCTTCACCGTGCTTGACCGGCTCCCGGTCGTGCCCGGCAAGATCGTTGCGGGGGCCAAGATCGCCACCGTAGCCATGCCGGAACAGATCCTGCGTGAGGTTGAAACGCTGGTGGCGAACCTCGGGCAGCCGGTGATGGAGGTAAAGCCCTACCTGCCGCACCGCGTCGGCGTGGTCGTCACCGAAGGACTCGCCGGGAATGTCCGCGGCCGCTTCGAGGCGGCGGTTCGGTCCAAGATGGCCTGGTACGGGAGCGAAACGCTCCGGTTCGACTACGTGGCGAACGCCCCGGAGGCGGTCGCGGCGGCCATCGACCGCTTGCTCCAGGATGGGGCGAACCTCGTGCTGACGGCGGGTGGGAACATGATGGACCCGCTGGACGCCTCGATCCTAGCGATGCCGGAAATCGGGGCATCGATCGTCCGCCTCGGCGCCCCCGCCCACCCCGGTTCGATGTTCTGGCTGGGCGAGATCATGGACGGCTCGATCCCGATCGTGAACCTGGCCTCGTGCTCGATGTATTCGAAGGCGACCGTCGCCGACCTGGTGCTGCCGTGGGTGATGGCGGGCGAAACGGTCAACGCCGACGACCTCGCCTCCCTCGGGTACGGCGGCTTGCTGGATCGCGACATGGGCTGGCGTTTCCCAAACTACGATCTCGATACCGTCGACGAGCCGGACGAAACGTGAGGGACGGGTACACTACTCGCAGGGTCTGAAGCCACGCGCAGTGGTGCGCCAAGGCTGATTGGGTTGAACCAGTTCTCCCAACGGACCGTCATTTCTCGCAAACTCGAAATGACGATTGGGTGATGGCGCAACGGCTGCTTATCGCGCCACAAACTCTCCGGCGCATCTGCCGCGCCAATCCACCGAATTGACCCGAACCATCACCCGTTCTCCATCGCTTTCAGAGGTTGCCGCGTCTTCATGAGCGTTTCCGTTGCCCGCACCCACGAACCCGATACCTGGCAGCAGGCCGTCATCGCCTCGCCAGAGCGGTCGATCCGCGTCCTCGCGCCGGCCGGTTCGGGCAAGACCGAAACCCTCGCCCGGCGGGTCGGGGCGCGGATCGCCGCCGGCGTGCCTCCGCGCCGGATCCTGATCCTGACCTTCGACAACCAGGCGAAGGGCGCCTTCCAGCGGACGTTGCAACGGCTGGATGTCAACGGTCCCGTCGAGATCCGGACCCTCAACGCCTTCGGCCTCCGGATCCTGACCCAGGAGTTCCCGGACGAGCGGTCCCGCGCGGGCGCGGCCTTCTACGGTCCCGAAGAGCCGCTCCTCGCCACGCTGGTCGAGGAAAGCGACGGCGGCAAGCTGGTCGAGTTGTTTGGCACCCTCAAGAGCCACCTCTTCGATCCGCGGGACTTCTCCGCCAAAGCCCTGGAAGCGTGGGTGATGCGCGCCTATCCCCAGCTCGTGCCGGAAAAGTTTCTCGCCTCGTATCCCCAGGCCGGGCACGCCAAACCGTTCAGCCAGCAACTGCGGCGCGAGTTCGTCCGCTACGAAGAGTTCCTGGACAACCGGCGGATGATCGACTTCGACGACCAGAAGCTGCGGTCGTACGTCCTGCTCGACGCCAATCCGCGCGTCGCCGACGCGGTCCGGAGCCGCTATTCGGAGGTCATCGTCGATGAGTTTCAGGACATCAACCCCCTCGACCAGCGCCTGATCGAGATCGTCTCGCGAGACGCCACCCTCGTCATCACCGGCGATGACGACCAGGCGATCTACGGCTTCCGCTGGGCCTCGGCCCAACATCTGATCCGGCCCGACGCCGCGTTCGGCCGCGCCTTCACCTCGTACGAGTTGCGCACGAACTACCGCTGCCCGCGCACGATCCTGGAACGGTCCCGCGAACTGATCGGCCACAACGCCGACCGCGTGCCGAAGAACCCCGTCTCCGGCGTCGCCAGCCCCGGATCCATTGAAGTCATCGGGCACGACGGCCGGCTCGTCGAGGCCGGCGAGATCGCGCGGACGATCGCCGAGTCGGTGGCCGCCGATCCGGAATTGAGCTACGGCGACATCGGGGTCCTGACCCGGCGCAATGCCCACCTCGATGAGGTCCAGGTTCACCTGATCGCCCGGGGCATCCCCTTCGCGATCCGCGCCGATCGCGACCTGGTGGGGGACTGGAACGCCGTACTGCGGCTGCTCGATCTCTCGACCATGCTCCGGAGCCGGACCGGCCTCGCGGCCACCGACTACCGCCCGGCGATCGCCAGCTTCAAATGGTTTCCCCGCGCTATCAAGCAGGACCGCCTGGACGACTTCGCTGGTCTCGACCTCACCGAAGTGATGCTCTCGCTGCGGCACGGCAATATTCCCACCAGGTCGTTGCATCAATTCGAGAACGCGCTCAACTACCTGCGCCAGGCGCGAACCATCGGGGCCGAACTGGAAGCGATCGAATCCCGCTTCCTCGGCTACGGCGCCCAGCCGAAGGGCAAATCCGCCTCGAACGCGGAGGAAACGGGGACCGATGACAGTTCGCTGGCGCTCCTCCGCAAGATCCTGGCGGGGCGGGAGTCGACGCGCGACGGGGCGATCGAGCGACTGCGCGAATTCATCGCCAGGGCGGGCGAAGTCAAGGGCCAGGAGGGCGCTCGGGTCGATCTTTCCACGTACCACAGCGCCAAGGGCCGGCAGTGGAAGATCGTCTTCCTGCCCTGGGTCTCGGGCCTGAGCGCACCCGACCCGCTGACGCGCAAGGAATTCGGCGAGATGGAGTCGGAGCGGCGGCTCTTCTACGTGGCGATGACCCGCGCGGCCGACCGCCTGATCGTGGGCCACCCGTCTGCTCGCAGTAAGGAGTGGACCAGCCCCTTCATCTATGAAGCCGGTCTCCTGGCGAGGCCGAAGGCGCCGCCTGCCCGGCCGAAACAGGCCGCGCTCGCGGCCACCTCCCGGAGTGCCGGGACAAAGCCGCCGAAACAACCCGCTCGACCGCGCCCCGCCCGCATCCCCCGCAAGGCATGACGCCGCCACGTCATGTCGAGCACCCCAACGTCATCCCGAGCGAAGTCGAGGGATCTCTTCGCCGCAGCGAACGTCGGCGCCGAGGCGGCTGCGGCCGGAGATGTCTCGACTCCGCTCGACATGACGTGGGAGTGCCCAACGTCCGTACCCGTCCATCACTCGCACCGGCACGTACACTTTAGCGGGTGACATT
>JACCYX010000261.1 GCA_013696265.1 Chloroflexia bacterium | reverse complement strand
GCTCCAGATCGTCGCCCAGCTCTTCGATAACCTCCACCGCCGGCCTCCGGTCCTGATTGCGCGCACCCTCTCCTGCCTGTCCTTCCAGAATGCGCTCCAGAACGAACGGTCGCGCTTGCTGGCCTTGACCGTCGCGACCGCCCTGGAGGCCGAGACGCAGTGGGAACTCATCCAGCGCCTGGCGGCCGTTGGTCCGACACACCGCGGATGAGCAAACCCTGATCTGTCGGTCCCTGTTCGCCGCCGTGCGCGTTAACGGCGATCGGGCCATGGAGATCACCCCAAGGCCCGACAGGACACCGTGATTCGCGGATTGATCGATGCACAATTCCGCTGTGGCGGAAGCGACGGGATTCGAACCCGCGATCTCAGCCTTGACAGGGCTGCATGTTAGGCCACTACACCACGCCTCCATTTGCGCCGAAGGAGAGAGTACCACTAACCATTCATCCGCGTCAACGTGGCGCGTTGCCGTTTGAAACTCAGAATCCCGTGTCTGGAACCGCCTCGATCAGCCGCCGCACCACGTCGTCCGTCGAGACGTCGTTGGCTTCGGCGTCGAAGTTGAGCACGATCCGATGCCGCATCGCCGGCAACGCCACGGCCCGGATGTCGTCGTACGCAACATTTGGGCGGCCGTCCAGCAGCGCCCGCAGTTTCGCGGCCATCACCATTGTCTGGGCTCCGCGGGGACTGGCGCCGTAGCGTACGTACTGCCGGACCAGGCCCGGCGCGCCGTCGTTGCCGGGATGAGAGGCCGTGACTAGCCGAATCGCGAAATCGAGCACCGAGTGGGCGATCGGCACCTCGCGCGCGGTCCGAGACATTTGCGAGACCGTCTCCGCCGTCGCCACCCGGTCGAGTTCGATCGCCCGCTGGCTCACCGTGCGGATCACGATTTCCGTCAGTTCTTCCGGCGTGGGGAAGGGCACGATGATCTTGAAAAAGAACCGGTCGAGCTGGGCCTCCGGCAGCGGGTAGGTTCCTTCCATCTCGACCGGATTCTGGGTTGCAAGCACGAAGAATGGTTGCGGCAACTGGTGGACGTGGTTGGCAACCGTCACCGTCCCTTCCTGCATCGCCTCGAGCAGAGCGGATTGGGTCTTCGGCGTGGCGCGGTTGATCTCATCGGCGAGCACAATATTCGCGAACACCGGACCCGGCTCGAAGGTGAAGATCCGCCGTCCGTCTTCGGTTTCGTTCAGGATATTGGTGCCGGTGATGTCCGCCGGCATCAGGTCCGGCGTGAACTGGACGCGGCTGAACGAAAGGTCCAGCGCATCCCCAATGGTGCGCACGAGTCGGGTCTTGCCGAGTCCCGGCACGCCTTCGAGCAGGACGTGGCCGCCAGCGAAGAGGGCGATCAGCACCTCGTTGACGACTTCGTTCTGGCCGACGATCACGCGCTCGATTTCCCGCTGGATCGCGGTGGCAAGTTCGCGAAAGTCATGCGGTGAGAGTTGGGTCCGGGTTGCCATCGTTTCACGTCGCCTTGTCACGAATATAAATGGTTTATCCGAGTCGCCCGGTTGCGGCCAAAACCCAGATGCCCAGCAAGCACAAATTGATCAGGCCGCAAACCCCCACGATCAGGAGAATCTGTACTCTCGGAGACGGTGGCCACAGTCGCCATCCGCCCTGCTCGTTCTCCCGCGGCTCGTCCATCATTGTCCGTCCTGGGTGCCAGGCGTTTCACCTCGCGAAGGGAGTCCGCAAACACACCATGCGTATCCCGTCAATTCGATCCCGTCGCCGGTTCAAGATCGTTACGCACATGCTTGACGTCTCGCCGGACATTGAAGATGTAAAGCGGCAGCCCCACGAGAATCAGGCTGAGATAGGTGATTGAGCGGTCGATCAGGGCAATTGCTACCGCCGTATCCTGGGGCACCCCGACCTGGGGCAACAGCCAGACCATGAACCCTTCGACCAGGCCCAACCCCGCCGGCGTGAACGGCACGATCGTCACCAGCGCGCTCAGCATCGAGACGACGATGGCTTCCGGAATCGTCAGGCTGGCCCCAAGTGATTCGGCCACAAGCCAGACGCGGAGGCCATCCATCAGCCAAATCAGCACGCCCAGCGCCGCGAACGGAAGCGGCCTGCGCAGGATGTCGAAAATGCCCTTGTTGAGGCGACGGTAGTGCCCGGCGAATCGTTCTGGAATTCTCGCTTCGATGCGGTCGCGAAACACGTGCAGGCCGATCGACCCCAGCACGCCAAGGATCACGACCCCGAGCCCAAGCAAGAATGCCTGTTCGGCCCGGCCCGGCACGTTGGTTCCGAACACGACCGCGCCAGCCGTGACCACCACGCCGACCATGACGATGACATCGATCAGCCGTTCGGCCAGGATCGTGCCGAACCCAAGTCCAAACGACGCCCCGGAGCGATCCTTGAGCAGGAAACTCCGGTACGCATCCCCCAACCGCGCGGGCACCACGCAATTGGCGAACAGGGAGAGGGTCACGATCTCGAAGGTACCCGGTACACCCGGCAACCGGTAGCCGTGCGCCCGGTCGATGCCCACCTGCTTGAGCATCATCCGCCAGCGGATCGACCGTATCAGGATTGCGGAATAGTAGGAGACGAACGCCGCCGCCAGGAGCGGCAGGTTGGCCCCGCGAATTTGCTCCCACACGGCGTCCATGTCGATGCCGAGACCGCGCACGACGAAGTAGACGATAAACGCCGCCAGCCCGAAGGAAACGAACGTCTTGGGCTGGAGGAAGCGCTTGCCAAGCGAAACGGGCGGCGTTTCCGGAATTTCGTCAGGATCACCCGGAGTCGAATCGCCGTCCAGCAAGACACCTGATTCATCGGCCGACGGCACTTCCGCCGTAGCGCGGCGCTCTTTCCGCGTCATCCATGACCTGGTGCTCACGCGCGTTGAATCCAGAAATCGGCAGTCACGGCCATTTGGCTCCCATGCAAGACTCGAAGGACACGGAGATTGAAGGGGCCGCCGCTCGGCCGGGCATCGCTATCGGTCACACGCCCGTGCGAAGTGTACCCGCGCCGGCGCTGAGGCGACGGACTCAGGAGAGTCGTCGCTCGGGCCGCCAGTTCGGCATGCGCGGGAGTTGCGGGCCGGGATCCGGACCCGTCTT
>JACCYX010000516.1 GCA_013696265.1 Chloroflexia bacterium | reverse complement strand
CGTTGATGTCGAAGAAGAGCGATCCGGCCACGACCATGAAGATCAGGGCCGCCGCGACGCTGAGCGTGCGCACGATCGGCAGGAACTGGAGAATCTTGCCCGTCGCCGGTGGTGGGACCACTTTGGCGTGTTCCTCACCGAGCCGGAAGGAGCGGCGTGGGGTGTACTCGGGGAGCTGGCTCATGAGCCGGGCCGTGGCTCGAAGCTCCGCCAGTTCCCGCTCCAGACCGGGGTCTTGGGCGAGCAAGGTTGTCATTCGGGCGCGTTCTTCCGTCGAAAGGGTGCCGTCCACGAACGCATTCAGGTCGTCGGAATGGGCGGTGTGTGTTTTGCGATCCATCATTGACCCTCCCTGTTCGTCATTGCGAGAGCGGTTCTCGATGTGAAATTCATCATGGTCCCTGTGGCGCGAATGGGAACGACGCACCGTCGTTCCCATCAATGTCCGGAATCGGCCGGACGAGACGAGGAAGCCAATAACGTCAGCCCGCTTCTGCTTCCTGTAGTGATTGACGAACATAGCGCTCGAATAGTTCCCGATGTTGCGTATTGTCCCGCAGCAGCGTGCGCAAGGCGGACCGTCCGCGGCTGATCCGGGATTTGACGGTGCCCACCGCCACGCCCGTGATGTTCGCGATGTCGTCGTACCCGTAGCCCTGGACATCGGAGAGCACGATCGCCAGCCGCTGGTCGTCCGGAAGCTCGCCCAGGGCCTCCTCCAGGAAACCGGCCAGTTCGGACCGGGTGGCGAAGGTATCCGGCGCCTCGTGGTGGCTCTGGGTTGTCCATTCCGGTTGCGACTCGAAGAGTTCAGCATCGAGCGACCAGGTCGGCCGGCGCGTGCGGGAGCGAAGGACATCGTAGGCGCGGTTGGTGGCGATGCGGAGCAGCCACGGCCGCACCATCCCGCCCCGGAAGCTGTCGATCGCGCCCCAGGCCCGGATAAACGTGTCCTGAGTGGCGTCCTCGGCGCTCGACGCATCGCGCAGCAGGCGCATGCAGACGCTGAAGACCGCCCGCTCGTGACGGGTAACAAGGTCGTTGAAGGCGTTGAGGTCACCCGCCTGCGCGGCGACGATCAGGCGCTCGTCGAGGCCGTCCTCGGACTGTTCAGGCGTCCCACCCGCGGCGGGTGGGCGCAGGTGCCTGATGTTGGAACCCGGTTCCGCATTCGTCGAAAACATTGTTCGGATCGCCTCTCCCGTGCCCCAGGCGCCAATGACGCCGACTGACGCTATCGTACCTTGCGGGCGAAACCGGGAGCCAGTCCATCGAAACGGGCGGGTGATGTCAGGCGAGCGCGACCCGTTCGAGCACGGCGGGGTTGGCGATCGTCGGCGGGCGCTCGCCCCGCAACACGGCGATGGCCGACAGGAACGTCTGCTCCCGTACCGTGCGCGTGGCCTGTTCTGAGTAGTAGGCGGCATGCGGGGTCAGGATCACGTTCGGGAGCGCGTACAGGGGCGACTCCGGATCGAGCGGCTCAACTTCGGTCACATCGAGAGCGGCCCGTGCCTGGGGATTCCCGGTCAGGAAATCGATCAGCGCCGCCTCGTTGATGACCGGGCCGCGGCAGGTGTTCACGATCGCCACGGTTGGCTTCATTTGGGCGAACTGTTCCGGGCCGAGCAGTCCGCGCGTCTCTGGCGTCAGCGGGCAGTGGAGGGTGATGATGTCCGATTCCCGGATGAGTTCGTCGAACGAGGCCGGCTCCGCGCCGGCCCGACGGATCGCGTCGGGGTCGATATACGGGTCGTGGACCAGGATGCGGGACCCGAACGGCACGAGCCGGGCAACGACCGCCTCGCCGATACGCCCGAGCCCGACCACGCCGACCGTGTTCGCGAACATGGCGTTGAGCGGACCGCGCAGGGTCCGGGCGGTCTGCCGGCCCTGGGTGCCCCAGGCGCCCTCGTGCAGATCCTGGTTGAGTTCCGCGATGCGGCGGTTCATGGTCAGCACCATCGCCAGCGCGTGGTCCGCAACCTCAGAGGTGCAGTACAGCGGGTAGTGGGTGATGACGATGCCGTAGTCGGCGGCGGCCTGGAGATCGACGTTGTCGAGCCCGACCCCGTAACGGGCGATGACCTTCACCCGCGGAACGCTTTCGCACACCCGCCGGCTCACCGGATCGCGGGTGCTGAGCATGAGGGCGTCGGCCCGCTGGCCCATCGCGATCAGATGCTCTTCGGAACGGCCCGGTTCTCCGACTAATTCAACCTCGATGTCCGGAAAATCCTGGAGGAGTTCGCGTTCGCGGGCGAAGTCGGATGAATCGGTGCCGTATCGGTCCGAAGTCACGATCACGGTGAACGCAGTAGTCATCGGCACGAATCCTGTCTTCTCAGGGAATGCGTGGGCAAAAGGTTGGCCTGTGGGAGAACTCTCGCACAGGCCGCACGCGTTGGGAACAGATTCAAGATGGGGATTAACGGGATAGTTCCGATGGGCCGGTCCCCGCTCGGCTTCATGATCGATCGTTCGTCCGGTTGACGCCCCGCAACGCAACCAGCTTCCCGATCGATCCCGCGTTGTCCGCGTCTGCCAGGGGCTTTCCCGCTAAGGATCCTTGGCTCGGCGTACGACGGGTGAAGGGATTCGAGCATCGTCCCGACCCTCGGAACTGTACGTACACTATATGCGACCCCAGCGAGGATGTCAACCCTTGTGTACGGACAGGTTTTTTGAGGCCCGCAAGACGCGTGATGCACATTGTTTGAGGGATGTGCCGCCACGACACGGTTTTGGCCTCGGGCGGCGGGCCATCGGCATCGGTGGGGTTGCCAATTCGCCCGGACCCACACCCTGAATCCTCATGTGCATCACCCGTCACGAGTTCAGTGGTTGGCGCTGCCTTCCAAAATGTGCGCATCACACTATCCGGTTGGACAAATCCGCCGCCGTGCCCGAACGTTGTCACCGTTGAAATGAATCCCGCAAGACCGGAAAGGAAACAGGAGTACCCCATGAGCACCGCCGATTGGAAAGCCCTCCTCGCCGCGCGCGAGGACGATCACCTCCAGGAACTTGTCGATCTGCTCCGCATCCCCAGCGTGAGCACCGATCCCGCCCGCGCAAGCGACGTCACGGCGACCGCCGGGGTGGTGAAGAACCGGCTCCTGACGGCCGGCGTGCCGGTCGTCGACATCATGCCGACGCCGTTGCATCCCGTCGTGATCGGCGAGTGGCTGGTCGGACAGGACAAGCCGACCGTGCTGATCTACGGCCACTACGATGTCCAGCCGGAGGAGCCGGTCGAACTTTGGGAGACGCCGGCCTTCGAGCCAGCGATCCGCGACGGCAAGATCTACGCCCGCGGCTCGTCGGACATGAAGGGCAACCTGCTGACCGCGATCCAGGGTGTCGAGGCGGTCGCCGCCGCCAATGGTGGCCAGCCGCCCGTCAACGTCAAGTTCATTTTCGAGGGCGAGGAGGAGATCGGGAGCCCGAACCTCCGCGAGGTGGTCCGAAACAACCGGGAGCGCCTGGCGGCGGACGCCGTGCTCTCGGCCGATGGGGGACAGTTCGGATCCGACACTCCATCGCTGACCGTGGGTCTCAAGGGGCTCGGCGGGTGCCAGGTCAACCTCCGTACCGCTAACACCGACCTGCACTCGGGCATGTTCGGCGCCAAGGTGCCGAACGCCGTCCAGGCGATGGTCCAGTTGGCCGCGACGTTCCACGACAAGGATGGGCGGATCGCCGTGGCTGGCTTCTACGATCCGGTGGTGGACCTTACCGATGAGGAACGGGCCGAAATCGCGCTGGTCGCCGAAGATGATGAGGCACTCAAGACGACTCTCGGCATCGATTCGCTCTGGGGTGAGCCTGGCTGGACGGCGCGGGAACGGGAGTGGGGGCGGCCCACGCTCGATCTCAACGGCATCTGGGGCGGTTTCCAGGGGGACGGCATCAAGACCGTCACCCCAAGCGAGGCTCACCTCAAGGTCACCTGCCGCCTGGTCCCGAACCAGACACCCGAAGGCGTGGTCGACCTCATTCGTACCCATGTCGAGCGGCACCGGCCACCGGGATCGATGGTGGAGGTCGTCCGCCTGCCGGGTTCGGCGACGCCCTTCGCGGTCGATCGGTCGAACCCGGTCCACAAGGCGGCCGAGGCGGTCTTGACCGAGCTGTTCGGGAAGCCGCCGGTCATCACCCGTTCTGGCGGCACGATTCCCGCGACCGGCATCTTCCAGGACGAACTCGGGATCGATACGGTGGGTTACGCCTGGGCCATGCCGGGGAGCGGCGCACACGCCCCCAACGAGTGGTACCGAGTTGAGGACTACTTCCGGGGCCGGGTCGCCTACGCGGCGCTCCTTGAGCACCTGGGCGCGAACCAGCCCTGACCGTGGACCGATTCCGTGCCGGTTCCCGATCCAGCGGGTAGACTTCGTCTGGTGACAATCGCCTCGTGGTGAAACGTTCGACGGAGTGAAACGTTGTCTATGGCAGCGGCGGCGACCCGTTCTGGCGCCATTGTGGGGCGCCGTCAGGGAAACCCACAAGGGGTAGGGACGCGGGTTGGACTACATCATCTTCGGCATCGGTTCCAGCGCCACGCTGGTGCTGGCTGGTTGGCTCCTGCGGGAGTGGGGTCCCCGGCTGCGGGACCGTAAGCCGGCGGAGGACGAGATTCTCAGCGCCAGCGACCTGGTGACACGCATGGCGTGGACCCGGTTTTGCGCTGCCTGCGGCATGGCGATCCTGATCTGTGGCGCCCTGGTGATGCTCGTCACGCTGGGCGCCGCCTTCCTCGCCCCAAACGACGACGACGCGGCCCTCGCGACAATATCGGTCTTCGCGCTGGCCGCGCTCCTGATGCTGATCTGGACTGGACTCTATCTGCGTCAGTTTGGCGCCGTGGGTATCCTCCGGCCGCGCGAAAAGCGCGCCCGCCCGGAGGAACTCGAACCCCAACCGTCGTTCGTGACTCCCGCCCCGGCGGCGGCTGGACAGCCTGAGCCGTCGTTCGCCGAAACCACCGCCGCCCGTGGCGGCCTGGGCCGGTTCGCGGCCTTCTTCCGGCGGGAGGAAGGGGACGAACCCGCACCCTCCGCCGCGCCGGAGGTTGGAGACGCAGTGGTGCCCGAACCAGCGGCGGACGCACGTTCCGAGCCCCTGCCGCCAGCGATGCCTGGCGATTCCGACAGGCGGACGGCATCACCGACCGATGCCATGATCGCCGAACTCTCGGGGGAGACCGACGAAGACGACACGAAGAAGCTGTCCCCAACCAATCCGCTGGTCACCTCGGTCAGGCACGCCGAGGCCGCCAGTGACACCGAACCCCAACTCCCGATCGAAGAGGTCCTGGTGTCGGAATTGCCTGGCACCGATCACGACCAGGAAGGTGCCGGAGAGGAACCGGCCGCTATGGGCGATGCCGGCGACGAAGGGTCGATCGACCCCTCGCTGGACCGCCCGGAACACGAGGTGGCGCTCGCCCAACTCCGGCGACGGCGTCTCTCGCGCATCGCCAAACCGTCCGAATTGGATTGAACCCGGCGGATGCCCTATGCTTTCGGATCACCGAACGGACATCGACAACGATGTCGTTATTGAGGAGAACACTGAATGGGTGGGTTCATTGGCTGGATCGTTGTTGGCATCGCGGCCGGGTGGCTGGCGGGCGTGATCACCAGGACGGACCGGAGCATTTGGGGCGACTTGATCCTTGGCCTCGTCGGCGCCCTGATTGCGGGATGGGTAACCGATGTTTCGATCTCGGGCGGAAGCGGCCTGATCGTCAGCATCATCGTCGCCGCCATTTTTGCGGCCGGCCTGGTGCTGATCAAGAACATGATCCTGAGCCGCAATTCGTAGCATTCCGGCAATCCGAAATGAAAGCGTGAAGAGCACGCCCCGCGCTATCGTATCGTAGGGGAGGACCTTGTGTGCTCCCCTACCCGGAACCGTGGCAAGCGTCGCGCCTGCCGCGTCAGCGTGCGGCGCGGCGGGAGCGTGCCAGCGGTGTCGCCTGTTCGAGGAGCCGAAGCACCAGGTCGACCGTGACCGAGAGCGCGACGATCGCCACGATCCCGGCCAGTACCATCGACGGATAGTTCCGGCCGATCCCTTCGAACAGGATCCGTCCCAATCCCCCGGCGCTGATCAATCCCCCGAACACCGCCAGCCCGATGATCGTCACCAGCGCCGCCCGGATGCCCGCGATCACCACCGGCAGGGCGAGCGGGAACCAGACCCGTCGGAAGACCTGGAATCCCGTCATCCCCACGCCCCGCGCCGCCTCCAGCGCGGCGGGCGACACCCCCCGCAACCCGGCGACGATGTTCCGGACGAGGAAGAACTGGGCATACATTACGAGCGTGATCAGGATCGGGCGGTTGCCGATGCCCTGGCTCGGGATCAGGAAGACAAGCACGACCAGGCTCGGAATGGTGTAGGCGATACCGAGCACGGTCAGAATCGGGAATTGCAACCGGCGGAACCTTACCGCCAAGGCCCCCAGCAATAGGGCGATCGGCAGCGCCAGCAGGAGCGCCGTCAGCGACAGTTGCAGGTGCTCGACGGTGCGCATCCACACCTCATCCCGGTTTTCCCTGAGGAACGTCAGGTCCATGCGGCTACTCGGTGACCGGAACGGCGGGGGCGGCTTCCGCATTGCCGGTCGAGGCGGCGGCCCGCAACGATTCCAGCGTCAACTCTCCCACCACGACGTTGTCCGGGGTGCGGACGGCGATCCGGTCCGCGGACGTTTCCACCAACACGTTGAGGGCGTCCTTGAGGTTCGCTTCGATGCTCACGGCAGTGTCAGGATCGGGCTCGACGGTGCCAGGATCGTAGGCCGCGGCGACGGGAATCAGGCTCATGCGCCGTACGGCATCGTCGGACCCGACCAGCTTCGCCACGAACTCATCGGCGGGCGCGGTCACGATTTCGAGGGGAGTGCCAACCTGCACGATCTTGCCCTCGCTCATGACGACGATGCGGTCGGCCAGCAAGAGCGCCTCATCGACGTCATGGGTGACGAACAGGATCGTGTGCTCGAGGGCGCGGTGAATGCGCTTCAATTCACCCTGCAGCCGTGCCCGGGTAATGGCGTCCAGGGCGCCGAATGGCTCGTCCATCAGCATCGTAGCCGGTTCCACGGCCAGGGCCCGCGCCAGCCCGACGCGTTGCTGCTCGCCGCCGGAGAGTTGGGCGGGATAGCGGTGGGCGTAATCGGCGGGAGGAAGGTCGACCAGGTCCAGCAACTCCTCGATGCGGCGGGCGGTCCGGGTCTTGTCCCACTTGAGAAGTTTGGGAACCACGGCGATGTTGTCGCGCACCCGCATATGCGGAAAGAGACCGGTTTGCTGGATCACGTATCCGATTGTGCGGCGGAGGGCGGGGGCGGAGAGCGACTGAACGTCCATGCCGTCGATCGTGATCGTGCCGGACGTCGGCTCGATCAGGCGATTCACCATCTTCAGGAGCGTGGTGTTGCCGCTGCCGGACGAACCGAGCAGAACCACCAGTTCGCCGGGCGCGACATCGAGTGAGACGTCGTCCACGGCCGGTGCCGAATCGCTCCCGTACCGCTTGACGACATGGGCGAGGTGAATCGCGCTCCCCGGCTGGCGAGCGGTTCCCGGCCGTCCCTGAGGTGGGGAAGATGGGCTTGGAATGGTCGTTCTCCCCCGGTGCGGGGGGGGG
>JACCYX010000230.1 GCA_013696265.1 Chloroflexia bacterium | reverse complement strand
CGTTGGCGGCCTCGGCCACGATCCGCAGCATCATCGTGGTCGTGACCGGGCAGGTGTACTCGGCGCCGTGCTGATCCGCCAGGAGCAGGCGCAGTTCCCGCGGCGAGACCGCCTGCCCCTCGGGAATGGCCCGGATCGCCTCGTCGACCATCCGCGCCGAGGGGTAGAGCATCATCTTGCCGGGCGTCATCCCACACCGCCCTTCCGGCACGGGCCGGATGTCGATCTGGTCGGATGCCGCGAGTTGCTCGGCCCACGGTTGTTCGAGTGCCATGTCGTTCTCCCGGCAGAGGACCACAGGGTCCTCCCTTACTCAACGCTTGATGCGCATTGCGAAATACATTCTGAGCCCACCGGGGCCTGTGCCACGACGCGAAGCGAAGCGATTAAATCGTCATTCCGCAGCGAGCGAGGCAGCGGAGCGATATCTCCCGCCGCAGCGGTTGTTGAGCACTGGTCACTGCGGTGACGAGATTCCTCTGGTCGGCTTCACCTCCCGGCGGAATGACAATTTAAGGCTCTTCGCGCCGTGGTGCTTCCCTACGAAAGACCGCCACAGGCGAGGCAGTTACCCAATCGGGAAGGCGATGTCGACCACCTCGTCGTCCGGCTCCGCGTTCATGAAATCGGCGAAGTAGACCTCGCGCGGCGACCCCGTCACGTGTTTACCGTTCTTCGCGATCCACTGCTCGACCGCGTCGTAGGCTGTCAGGATCTCGGGGAACTCGACCTGGGACTTGCGAATGCGAGTGTACGCCTCGCGATGGGCGGGCTCGATCCGGGTTGGCACGTTCGGCGCCGGCTCCTGATCGGGCCGGATCGGTGCGCACACCTCCACCGGACCATCGCTGTCCTCGTTCACCTCGCCGTGGTAGATCGCCAGCAGCGGACCAGTGATGCCGCCGAATTGCGGGGCGATTTCCCACATCCGGCCAAAGGTCGCCCCCATCCAGGCGGTGAGGTCGGCAACCGTGATGTGGCGCTGCTCGGTGAGCATGAGTTGTTCGGGGACGTCGCGTTCCTTGATCTCGAACATGTCGAAGTTCCTTTCCTTGCCGGCGAGTTGAATCAGCAGGTACATCAGCAGGTCGCGCTGCGCGGCCACCCGCCGCTCGACCGCCTCCCAGTAGGCCACCAGCACATCGCTTCGCCGGTCCCGCGGGGCGGCGACGACCGTGGCGACCTCGGCCAGCGGCATGTCCAGCTTGCGGAGGCGGGCGATCAGCCGAGCGGCGGCCAGCTGGCTCTCCCGGTAGCGGCGGTAGCCGTTCACGGGGTCCACCTCGGCCGGCGTCAGCAAGCCCTGATGGTCATAGAGACGGAGCGCCTTCGGCGAGAGCAGCGAGCGGCGCGCGAACTGGCCGATGCTCAGGTGCGGATCCTTCACCTGGACGCCGGCCTCGCCCGCGACTCGACCGTTGCCATCGCGCATGCCTCTCCTCCTCCACCCCGGACATCCATCGTCCGGTGTGTCCTACTCTATGGCTTCCCCCAGGGGCAAGGTCAAGCGCGAGCGAGCCGGTCGACACTGGAACCGTATCGATTCTCACCGGGGGTGCTCTCAACCGGCACTGGTGAGAACTCCAGGCACTGCCATGCCTCTTGCCACTCCTGCCCGCGGCATGCCGAGTGAGTTGGGTAATGGATGTCGTATGTCCCTGACACGGTGAGCGATAGACTGAGGTAGGCATTCACTGGGAAGTCGAAAAATGGAACTTCATGAGCAAGCCCGCGCGTTCCCCCACGGGACCATCCCTCCCCCTGTCGATGACTGGCGGGAACTGGATCATGCTTGGAGTGCTCTCCCTGATCTGGGGATTGGGCTTCCTCTTCACCAAAATCGCGGTGGAGGAGATCGGTCCGCCAACGATGGTCCCGATCCGTGTCTCCCTCGGGTCCGTCCTCCTCTATGCCATCGTTCGTCTCCGCAACATCCCCATTCCTCACGGGTGGGCACTCTGGCGGTCGCTGTTTGTCTTGGGACTCCTCAACACCACCCTGCCCTTCACGC
>JACCYX010000218.1 GCA_013696265.1 Chloroflexia bacterium | reverse complement strand
GGCCTGGATGCGGTCCGCGAGGTTGGCGTACGCCTGGCGGGCCGGCTCGATGCTGGCCAGGAGTTCGGTGAGCGACGCTCCGGCGACGAGTTCGGGAACCACTTCGCGGTGCGCTTGCAGCACCAGGTCGCGTACGCTCTGGAGCACCGCCGGATCGTCGGCGGCGGGCGTCGGCAGGGAAGTGGCGTCGAGGTCTGGCTCGTCGCCAGCGGCAACCAGGGGATCGATAAAACCGGTCATGGGTGGGGTCTCCTTGCCTGCCGCGACGAGGACGCGCGGCGATGGGAACGGATCCGGACGTGGGCCTGACACATCGAACGCATCCGGTGGTAAAAACCGCGCCACGTTGGGAAATTGCCCGGCGTATCGTGTCTGGCATTCACCTTCCCAATGACCGTCACCCTGAGCGGAGCGAAGGGTCCCCGCGCGAAGCGCATCGGCCGAAGGGCGACCGATCTCACCAAGCACCAAGCGCCGACTCCGTCTTCGAGCGCTTCGCGCAGGGATTCCTCCTTCGTCGGAATGACGAGGTTGGCCTGCGCATGGCGGCATGGCTCGCCCCGAGTATCCGTGCGAAGGTTGCCGGGCGGCGCTCTGGCCGCGAGACGTTGATTGCGGGACTGTGGGAGTACAGGTGTGAGTGATCAGGAGGGTGTCAACATCGTGCTGGAAACAGCTTTCGGGAACATCACCGTGCGCCTCGACATGGCCCATGTGCCGGCCACGACGGAGAACTTCCTGTTCTACCTGGATGGCGGCTTCTACGATGGGGGCAGGTTCCACCGCACGGTCCGGCTCGACAACCAGTCGAACGCCAACCTCAAGGCCGAGGCGATCGGGTCCGGCATCGACCCCACCGCCGACCGGAGCAATCTTCCGGACGACGCGATCGCGATCGAGGTGGTCCAGGGCGGCATCGATCCGGCTCGCGCCCATGACCAGCGGCCGGCCATTAACCTCCAACGCACGCGCGACACCGGCGTGCGGCATCTGGACGGTACGATTTCGATGGCCCGGCTCACGCCGGACAGCGCCGTTTCTGACTTCTTCATTTGCGTCAACGCGCAGCCGGAACTCGATTTCGGGGGGCGGCGGAACCCCGATGGCCAGGGCTTTGCGGCGTTCGGCCAGGTGATCGATGGCATGGATGTCGTGCGCGCGATCCAGGCCCAGCCCTCGAACGGCCAGGCGCTCGATCCCCACGTCGGTATCGTCCGCGCCTACCGGGTAGTGCCAAACCCGTAAGGCTGCCGATCACGTGTCTCGGCCCAGATTTCGCCGTGGTACTGGCCGGTCTTGTGCCGGCCACCCGACGCGGGAGGCCACACAGGGCCCCCCTACAATGCGCCGCCCGTTTTCGTGTCGACGCTCGGGTTTGACACGCGCTATCCCCGTTCGGCGAGAATGAGGTCGCGGGTCAACTCAACCTGGCCGAGGTGTTCCGCCGTGTGCCGCAGCATCACCATCAGCACCTCGCGGCCCGTCAGCGGGCCGAACACGGGGTGGTCGAACGGCGCATTCATGGTTTCGTCAGGAAGTCCGGCCAGCGTCCCCGCGACCTCCGCTTGCAGTGAGGGCCAGAACGGAATCGGCACGTTCGACGCCTCAGCGACGCTTCGGAATTCCTGGTCGCGATCGCGGTCGATGGATTGCCCCAGGAGAACCCGGAAGACGTGCATGCGCACGTTCCCGAGCGTGTGGGTGGCCAGGACGTAGATGCTGTTCGTGTCCGGCGCGGGCGGGCGCCAGTTGAGTTCCTCGACCGTGAGGCCCTCCATCGCCGCCATGAAGCCTTCGAGCGAGCGATTGGTGAATCGCCAGAACGATTCCACCTCGGCGCTCTGGAATGTCGCTGAATCTGTGCCGTCAGTCATCGATTTGCCTCCATTTCGTGTCGTCATCCCCGGCGAATCCACCCCAGTAGCGGCGATCCGGCGCCGAGAAGGAACCCCGCGTCGTACCAGTTGCTCTGGCGGCTCGCATCATACAGATCGATTCGTTCCCAGCCGCCGAAGACGTGGACGATGAGGACGATCCAGGCCGTGATCCCGTTCCACATACCCCACAACAGGTCGTGCCACCACATCATGTCTCCTCGCCATGTCATCCCGCTCGATCGAGGTGCTGTCACGTGCTCCCGATTGTACGGGAGCTGGCGCGTCGACGAGGGGCGGCCAATGCGGACACGTCCTGACCGGTCGCCCAGCTATCCTGAGCGTGAGTCCATCCTGGACGCCGACCGAACAGGAGCAACAGACATGGTCACGACACCGGCCCAAAGCATCGCCATCCCGGATTTCCGCACCGCCTTGCTGACCTCCCTCGAAGAAGCTTTCGACCAGGTGCACGGCTACTTCCTCGACAAGGGCGATTCGCTCTTCGAAACGCTCGCCGGAATTTCGGCGGAAGAGGCATCGCAATCGCTCGGACCGCGCAGCGGCAACATCGCGGCCAAGGTCAACCACATCCGCTTCTACCTCGACGCGATTGCCGCCAACGCCGCGGCTGGCGAGTACATCCGGGTCGATTGGGCGTCTTCCTGGGCCGTTGGTGAGGTCAGCGAAGCCGAGTGGCGGGAGCTGATCGATCGTCTTCGGGCCACCTACGAGGGATTGCGGGGATTCATCAAGTCGAACGAAGTCTGGAACGAGATGTTCGTTGGCGGCGCCTTCGGCATTGTGGCCCACACCGCTTACCACCTTGGCGAAATCCGCCAGGCGCTGGCTACCATTAAACCGTAAACGCATGTGTGCATGATCCCAGAGCCGAGTGAAAAGCGTTTACGGTTCCGTGCGCCGGTCCAGCATCCCCAGGCCGGTCAGCACCAGTACGGTGGCTCCGGCGAACCCGGCGAACGGCAGCACCTTGGCTCGCGCATCGTCCCCGGTCCGGGCAACGGGCGTCGAGGATGGGGTGGACGCGACACCGCTTGCCGGAGTGCCGGTCATTGGGGTAGCCGCGACGGAGGAACTCGACCGGATCGTTGGCGTCGATGGCGCCCCGGTCGCGAAGAGTGAGCAATCGGGATTCAGTGCCACGGTTTCGTTTCGGATCAGCTCTCCTTCGCCATCGTGAATCGCGAACGAAAGCTCCAGCAGGTCGTGGGAACCCGAGAGATCGCCCGTCACGGACCACTCGTAGGTGCCGTCCGGGTAGCCATCGTGGCCCTCGAAGGCCTGGCCATCGAGGATCTCGCCATCGCCCCGAAGCTGGACATAAAAGCCGTAGCCGGTGGTCAAACCGATCAGCGTCACCGTGCCGGTGATCGGGGCGGAGCTGGCGCACGAGGTCAGCGGATCGACCGTGACGGAGAATTCGTGCACCGTCTGGGCCGCGGTCGCGCCGACGGGCGCCGGGAAGACGAGGAACGAGAGGCCGGCGAGAAGCGCCACCAGCACGGCCCGGGATCGTGTGAGTTTCTCCAACCGGGTCGTCATCCGCCGGGGCGCCTTTCAGGTCATCGCATCGAGGTGCGGGATTTCCCATGCACCTCACTATGACGCTGAGGCCGTCGGATCGGTTTCATCGCGTTTCGGGTCGCCATGCCCGACCGCGACACGGCATGGCGGGCGCACCTTTTTGTCATTCCGAACGTGGTGAGGAATCTTCTGGTTAGGGGCGTTTGCGCCCGACGACCGTGACTTCGTTGCGGTTATGGTGCAACTGTCCGGCCCAGACGATGTCGTAGTCGCGCTGGAGCGATTCGAGCACCCGGCGCACCGTGCGGAGCGTATTGTGGGGCGTCACTTTGAGCGTCTGGATGGTCGTTCCGCCCGGCTTGAGGCGCTTCGCGGCGTCGAGCATCACCGACGCCGAAAGGTCGGGGTCCATCCGCATGTCGTTGACGACGAGATCCGCGACCACGTCCGTCATGTTCAGGAACGGGCCCGCCGTCATCCGGACGTGATGCACCTTGGGGTCGGAGGCGATCCGGGGATCGAGCGTGGCCGGATCGACTGCCCACACGGTGAGGCCCCGTTGCCGCAGGATGCGCGTCCAGCCGCCCGGGCTGGCCCCAAGGTCGATCGCGATGCCGCGTTCCGGGACGTCGAAATCATGGACCCGGAAGAGTTCTTCGAGCTTGAACTCGGAGCGTGAGATCTGCCCCTTCGGCTTCGAGAGCCGAACCTGGCCACCGGGCCAATCGCTCAGCGCGCTCCCGTGGCCGTTCAGGCCCAGGATGATCCCTTCGGGCGCGACGACGGCTCCCAGGATCTGCTCCTGACCGGACCTGGCCACCGTGATGCCGCGCTCCGTGAGCGCCTCGGCCAGGGCGCGCCGGAGTTCATCCGTGCGGAATCCAGTCCGCACCTCGCCGGTGGACCAGACCTGAAGCGAGACGTCGGATTTCAGGGGCAACTGGCTCCAGGTGCCGATCGCGATTGCCACCACGTCGTCCAGGTTCGCCGCCCGGTCCGCCGGGATCGAGCCCACTTCACGCATCAGGTGCCGGATGAAAATGGTTGGGGGATCGAGGCAGGCTTCGGCCAACGCCCCGATCGCGAGCCCTTCCGCGTCGATCCAGCCGAGATCGGGACCCACGGCGCCGAACCGCGCATCCGGGAACCGCTCGCGCAGTTCTTCGGTGGCGGGCACGAGGTAGTCCTCGGCGGCGGAGAAGAAGAGGCGCGTACCGCTCATGACCGCATTCCAGGCAGAATCAGAAGACGCGGTGCGGGGCCTGGGTACGTTAAGCCCTGCCTTCGGTGCTGACGGCGAGATCGAGACTCGGGACCGCACCTACGATTCGACCTTGCGGGCGCCCAGGCTCTGGGGGCCGAACACGGTGTGGACGAAATCCGCCACATCCCGCCGGTCGTCGGTGCCGTCGAGCACCATGCACTCGAGCACATCGACCAGGTCGTGATTGATGTCGTTGAGTTCCTGGATCACCGGACGATCGTTGCGGCTTGGTTGGGGATCGGTCACGAAGTCGTACATCGCATCGGTCAGGTCATCGAGATCGACCTGGAGCCGAAAAAAACTGGTCATGAAGCTCACTCCTTGAGCGCGGACGCGGGGCCGCTCATGCCCGCCGCCGACGGGCGCTTCAGATGCTATGAGCCTACGCCCAATTCTCGTAACGGGTGATATAGCATGTTAATCGTTACGAGTGGCTATTTATCTCTTGGCGTAACGAGTAAAGATATTTTGACCATGGCGATTCATGCACTGTCCCTCGCCGGCACGGGAGCCACGCTCGCCTCCCGTGCCGGTGGATGCACCTGTGGTCCCGAGGAGGAATCAGAAGCCGGTGTTCATCGGCTACGTGTTGCCGCCCTGGGACGAGGATGACCCCGACCCGCCGGTCACGGTCTTGACCGTTTCCCCGACCGTGTCGGAGACCCAACTCATCAGTTCCTTGCGCGTTTCGGCGCCGCTGCGCGGCGCGAACACCAGGCCGAGAATCAGGCCGTAGACGAAAAACTTCATCGCCGTGCGTGCGTTGCCAAGCATGGAATGTCCTTTCATAGGGAGTGAGTACCGCGGAAACCGGTGGCGCCTAGAGTGCCTTCGTGGCATCCGGAGCCGTGATTTCGACCTCAGCGGTGACATTGGCGCCGGCCTGAACCTCTGGCGCCGTCTTGCCGGCCGGTTGACTATTGTTCGCGGTCTGCCCAAGTTTCACG
>JACCYX010000210.1 GCA_013696265.1 Chloroflexia bacterium | reverse complement strand
GTGGGGCTGCCGGGGGTAGGACCTGGAGAGCCGGGTCTGACGGTGCATGAGGATGTGCATTGGGCCGAATACGCGACGATCGCTCGGAGTCGCGGCGTGATCCGAACGGCGTTTCATCGCATCCCGGTGTCGGTCCCCGAAATGCTGGAAGCCGGGCGTTCGAGTGGAATGCCTGGCTTCGAATGGTGGGCCAGCAAATGGAGGGCGATGCCGGAAGTTGACCTTACTTCCTGACCGACACCTGGACCTCGTCGCCGACGATGCGGACGGCGTACTTCTCGGTGGCCACCGCCACCGGGAACGACGTGGGATCTCCCGTGCGGATGTTGAACGCGCCGCCGTGAAGCGGACACTCGATCTCGTCGCCGTCGATCGTGCCGTCGGAGAGCGACGCCTCTTCATGGGTGCACATGTCGTTGAGGGCGTGGAGTTCCCCATCAAGGTTGATCAGGCAGACGGGCTCGTCGTCGACCTCGACGTACGTCAACTCACCCGGTTCCAGGAAATCCTTCCTGGCGACTGTCACGAAATGTTCGGTCATGGTTCCTCATCGTGATGATACGTTCAGGTGGCGTTTTCGACGGGCGGACACAAGGTCCGCCCCTACAAACACCATTCGTAGCGCCTGATGCACACTGATGCACATTACGTAGGCACATTCTCGTAGGGGCGGTACCCCCGGTCGCATGCCGGATCTGGCCAACCACGATGCAGGGGTGTCCGCCCGTGTCGGGGCCACCAGCGCGTGTCGGATCGCCGCCTTCCGGGCGGACACCCTGGTACGCGGCAAGTCAGATCCGGTATGCGACCGGGGTCCGCCCCTACGTCGGGGGTGTCCGGACGGGTGGGATCGCCCGCGTTGGTAAAGGTCAGTCAATCCCGGTCCACCGCCTCGTTGGCGTGGTCGAGGCCGTAGACGCCCGCCTTCAGCACCTTGAGTCCGAGCATCGCGCACTTCATCCGGGCCGGGCTGACCGGGATGCCGATCTCGTCCAGCAGTTCGTCGCGCCCGATCGCCTTCACCTCATCGAGCGTCTTACCCTCGACCATCTCGGTCAGGATCGAAGCCGAGGCCTGGCTCACGGCACAGCCCCGGCCGGAGAATTTGATCTCGGACACCCGGTCGTCCTTGACCCGGACATCGATCCGAATCTCGTCGCCGCAGAGCGGGTTGACATCCTCGTACGTAAAATCGTTCGGGTCGAGCGTGCCTTTGTTCGAGGGATTCTTGTAATGTTCGAGGATGATTTCGCGATAGATGCTGTCGCCGCCAATGCTCATGGTCTATGTCCAATTCCTCAACGGGTCAGCCGAGCGGTTGCGGCTATCGAAATACGTCTGCCACGCGCTGGATGCTTTCGACCAGCCGATCGACATCGTCATGGTCGTTGTAGACGTAGAAACTCGCCCGCGTCGTGGCTATTACATAGAGGGCGGCCATCAACGGTTGGGTGCAGTGGTGCCCGGCGCGCACCGCGACGTTGTCCTCATCGAGGATCGCCGCGACATCGTGCGGGTGAACTTCGCCGAGGGCAAACGAAATCACGCCGCTTCGATCGGTAGCGTCCTGTGGCCCGTAAACGGTCAAGCCGGGAACGTCCCGCATCCGGTCCAGCGCATAGGTCACGAGGTCTTGTTCGTGTTGCCAGACACGATCCAGGCCGAGCCCGTCCAGGTAGTCCATCGCCACGCCAAGTGTGATCGCGTCGCCGACCGCTGGCGTGCCGGCCTCGAACTTCGCCGGCACGTCCGCCCAGGTGGTTCGGTCGAGCGTCACCTTGCGGATCATGCTTCCGCCGCCGAGAAACGGCGGCATCGCGTCGAGCAGGGGCTTCTTGCCATACAGAATACCAGCGCCCATCGGACCCAGCATTTTGTGGCCGGAGAAGGCGAGGAAGTCGCAATCCAAGTCTTGAACGTCGACCGTCAGGTGCGGCACGCTTTGGGCTCCATCCAGCACCGTCACCGCCCCGGCCGCGTGGGCCTGGGCGATCATCTGCCGCGCGGGATTGACCGTGCCGAGGCTGTTGCTGACGTGCGTGAACGCCACCAGTTTCGGTTCCTGGGCGAGCAGTTCGGCGTAGTGATCCCTGTCGAGGCGGCCCTCAGGCGTGATCCGAACGTGCCCGAGTCGTGCGCCAGTCTCTTCGGCGAGCAGTTGCCAGGGCACGATGTTGGAGTGGTGTTCCATCGTCGTGAACACGATCAGGTCACCAGCTCCGATGTTGGCCCGGCCCCAGCTTTGGGCGACGAGGTTGATCGCCTCGGTGGTGTTGCGCACGAAGACACACTCACCCGCCGACCGAGCGTTGATGAACCGCGCGACCCGCTTGCGGGATTCCTCGTAATGGGCGGTAGCGATTTCCGAGAGTTCGTAGACGCCGCGATGGATGTTGGCGTTGTATCGCTCGTAGTAGGCGGTCAGGGCGTCGATCACGACCTGTGGCTTCTGCGAACTCGCGGCACTGTCCAGGAACGCCAGGCGTTGCCCGCCGGCTCGCGGTTCCTGGTTCAGGACCGGAAAGTCAGCCCGCACCAGTGCGCCATTGAGTGGATCGGCCTGGCTCTGGAGGGTCCTGGCAAAGTGTGTGCTGGTATCGACGGCCATGATTCAACTCCCGGCACATACCATTCTGGTAGGGGCGGACCTTGTGTCCGCCCGTGGGGCCGCGATCCAGGGATGCGGCATTCCAACACCTTGTACGGTTGCGGGTTTCAGCGATTCAACGGGTCCCGGTAACGCGGGAGGGCACAAGACCCTCCCGTACGAGGGACCTCTCGATTCGTACTGACCGGTCTTGTGCCGGCCACGGAATGCAGTCCCGCCTAGTACCCGACCTTGGCCGCGATCGCGCCTTCCAGGAATCCCTGGATTTCCTCGACCGGGATGCGGTCGATCACCGGCCGGAAGAAGCCTTCGACGATCAGCTTCTGCGCCTCGGATCGCGGGATGCCACGCGATTCGAGGTAGAAGAGGTGCTCTTCCTCAACCTGCGAGACGGTGGCGCCGTGCGTGCAGCGCACGTCGTTGGCGCCGATCTCGAGATTCGGGATCGTGTCGGCCCGCGCCTCGCGGCTCAGCACCAGGTTCCGGTTCTGCTGGTAGGCATCGGTCCGCTGGGCGCCCTCCCAGACCTTGATCAGGCCGGAATAGACCGACCGGGCGCGCTCCTTGAGGGCACCCTTGAACTCGAGGTCACTCGTGGCGTAGGGCGACTCATGCAACTGCCAGGTGTGGTGGTCGAAGAACTGGTCGCCGTCGGCGAAGAAAATGCCGAGCATTTCGGCGAGGGCATTTTCGCCTCGAAGGTGCGCCCCAATCGAGTTCTTGGTGAACTTCGACCCGAGCGTGACCTGGAGCGACTTGAGTTCCGAATCACGGCCGAGCACCGAGCGTTCGGTCATGAAGTTCCAGACGTGGCGGCCCCAGTCCTGGACCTGAACGTATCGGAGCTTGGCATTGTCGCGGAGGATCAGTTCGACGACCGCCGAGGTGAATGTCGCCTCGTCCCGCGTTTCCGACTGGAAGGCGTCAACGAAGAAGGCTTCGGCGCTCTCCTCGACCACGATCAGCGAATGCGTGAACGTCGCTTGTTCAACATTGGTGTCGACCGCGAAGGCCCGGAACGGCAATTCGACCGAAACGCCCCTGGGAACGTGGAGGAATGTCCCCGTCTGCCAGAAGGCGGCGTGCAGCGCCTCGAACTTGCCGAACGACGCCGGCACGGCCTCGGTGGCGAACGACGCACGCACGAGATCGGGATGCTCATGGATCGCGGTGTCGAGGTCGGTGAAGACGACTCCCTGAGCGGTGACCTCAGGCGAGACATCGGCCCAGGCCACGCCGCCGTCCTTGTGGACGACGATCCCGGACCGCTGGTCGCTGGCGCCGAACTGGAGCGAGTGCGAAGCGTCCGCGCCTGAGGTGAGTTGCTCCAGCGAAGAGACGCGCTCGGTTGCCGTGAGCACCGGCGCGAAGCGGTCGAGCTTCAGCCGCCGCAGGTCGGTGCGCCGCCATTCCTCATCGGAGCGGGCCGGCATCGGGAGCGACTCGAAGGTTTCCCAGGCGGCCAGGCGCTGTTCGAGTACCCATTCGGGTTCAGCCTTCGCCTGGGAAAGGGCAATCACGGCGTCGCGCGTGAACTTTGCGAGGTCCGTGGTGCTGTTGGGTTTGATGGTTTTCGGGATGGTTGCTTCCATAATTTCCTCAACTGCGGGAGGCCACACAGGGCCTCCCCTACGAGACAATGATGTCGTAGGGGCCGGCCTGTGTGCCGGCCCGCTTGCGTGGTCAGTGTGCGGCCCGTGATGTCGGCCATCCGTGGGCGGACACAAGGTCCGCAACCGTACTGGCCGGTCTTGTGCCGGCCACCGGCGGGAGGCCACACAGGGCCCTCCCGTCGCTACCCGACCGAGCCTTCCATTTCGAGCTGGATGAGCCGGTTGAGTTCCACCGCGTATTCCAGCGGAAGCTCCTTGGCGATCGGCTCGATGAAACCGTTGACGATCATGCTCATCGCCTCGGTTTCGTTCAGGCCGCGGCTCTGGAGGTAGAAGATCTGTTCCTCAGCCACCTTCGAGACGGTCGCCTCGTGGCCGATCGAGACGCGCTCTTCCTCGATCTCCATGTATGGGTAGGTGTCGGTCTTGCTGGTTTCGTCGAGCAGGAGCGCGTCGCAGACGACATTGCTCTTGACGTTCTCGGCGCCCTTGTGGACCTTCACCAGGCCCCGGTACGACGACCGGCCCGTGCCCTTGGAGATCGACTTCGAGGTGATCTGCGAGGAGGTGTTCGGCGCGGCGTGAACCATCTTGGCCCCGGCGTCCTGGTGCTGGCCGTCACC
>JACCYX010000205.1 GCA_013696265.1 Chloroflexia bacterium | reverse complement strand
GCATCGCGCGAGACGACCGCGTTGCCGCTGGCCAGCCACCGCACCACCTGGACCGTCGCGCCTTCCCGGCGAACGGTGCGGTAGCCGGAGGCCCGCAAGTTGTCGTCGACCTGGACGCGCTCGACTGTCGCGCCGTCAGGCAGGATCCCGTCGTCCGTGTAGGTCGGGTTGAAAATCCAGGTCGGCGGAAACGTGATTGGAACCGGTTCGGCGGCGAACGCGTCCGCCTCGACTTCGGAGCCGAACCGGGCCAGCGAGACATCGATCAGGTGCCCATAGCCTTCGTCGCCAAGCTGCTGCCGGGAGACGAACAAGTCCTCGATCCCGGCTGGCAGCGCCCCGTCCAGATCGGCGGCCAGTTCGCCGCCGTAGGTGACCACCTCGCCGTCGAGCACGCGGTAGTGTTCCGTGCTCGGATAGTAGATCCAGGGCAGCGTCCAGGGCGACTGCATTCCGTAGAACATGACGTTGGCGACACCGAGCGACTCGGCACCTTCCGCGGCCTCTTCGACAGCGGTCTGAACCCGATCGGTCGCCGCATCGACGAGGCTGGCGACCGATTCCGGGGTCCAGTCTTCCGTGTTCTGCCGGGTGCTGTTCTGTTGTTCCGGGAAGGCGTACTGGACGATCACGAGGTAGTCGCCTTCGGCCCGCAGCCCCAGCAGACCATCGACATCGGCGTAGACGGTGACGCCATCGACCTCTTCGGTGGGCTCGTAGCCCGCAATGTCCAGCAAGGCGGGACCGGCGTCGGCGGCGGCTTCGGGTGAGTCGAAGCCGATCACGAACGTGGTCACCGAGGCGAGCGGCTCGCTCCAGGGATCAGCGCGGTCGCTGAGCAAGACGTGGACGGCGGAATGGCCGTGCCGGTAGGCCGGCGCGATCGATCCCCATGCCTCATGATTCACTCCCCCGGTGGACCAGCCGGCCTGGACCGCTCCAAATTCCAGGTCACCGGCTTGCGCGAGTTGGAAGCCGGGTTCTGGCAAGCTCGATGGATGAAGCGGCACCGTCGCCAGGTCGACCGGCGAGGGAGTATTGGTCCCCTGCCCCGCCTGCACAACGTTCGCCCCGGTGACCAGGGTTGCGGCAAGGATCACGCACACCACCATCACGGAGACTGACGCCTGGCAACGATGGGAAAGGTTCGGCATGAACGTCGTCTCCAGCAGTGGCTGTCAGGCGCCAGGCGCCTTCCGGTGACCCGGATCGATGAGCGTGCGGTTCAGGGCCAGGAACAGGGTGCCGCCGCCGATCAGGGCGGCGCTCAACCAGAGCGCGGCCGGCAACGGCCCGATGTAGAGGCTGTCGGTGCGCATCTGCTCGATGATAAACCGCGCGACCCCGTAGGCGATCAGGTAGAAGGCGGCGATATCGCCGCTCCGCATCCAGGCGATGCGTGGGGCACGCAGCACCAGCCACGAGAGCACGACCGCGTTGGCCAGATTGAAGAGCGATTCGTAGAGGAAAGTCGGGTGGAAGGTGGCGTTCCGCTCGAACCCCTCCGGGCGGCGATTCGGATCGATCGTCACCGCCCAGGGCACGCCGGTCGGACCGCCGAACGCCTCCTGGTTCGCCCAGTTGCCCCAGCGGCCGGGCGCCTGGCCGAGCGCCAGGCCCGGCACGATGATGTCCATCCAGGTCAGCGGCGGCTGGCCGAAGATGCGGCAGAAGACCACGATCACGACCACGCCGACGACGATCCCGCCGTGGATCGAGAGTCCGCCGGTGCGGATGTTGGCCGCCTCCAGCAGATGGTTCCGAAAATAGTCCCACTCGAGCAGCACGAAGTAGAGCCGGGCCCCGGCGATGCCGAGGAAGACCAGCCAGGGGGCAAGATCAAGCAGGAAATCCGGATCGAAGCCACGCCGCGCGGCGAGCCAGCGGCACAGCACCAGACCGGCGGCGATCCCGGTGAGGATGAAGAGGGCGTACCACCGGATGTCGATGGGGCCGAGCGAAATCGCGATCGGATCGTTCAGGACGGGCATAGAGCGGTTTCCAGGGTGACCGATTTGCGGACATG
>JACCYX010000196.1 GCA_013696265.1 Chloroflexia bacterium | reverse complement strand
CGACGTCGGGATGCGCCTCGGCCACCTCAACGAGGGCGCTGGAAAACTCCAGCAGGCCATGACCAATCTCGATCAGGGCCCGTTTGGTCCAGAACCGGAAATCGTTGACGACCTGGTCGTTGCGGCTGCGGCCCGTGTGCAGCTTGCCCGTGACCGGACCGATGAGTTCCCGCAACCGGCGCTCGACGCCGGTGTGCACATCCTCGTCGGCCAGCGTCAGGCGAAACTCGTCGCGGTCGACCTCGGCAAGGACCTCCCAGAGCCCGTTTTCGATCTGGCCCGCCTCATCCGGGGTGACGATGCCCTGACGTCCGAGCATGCGAACGTGGGCGATCGAGCCGCGAATATCTTCGCGAACCATCCTGATATCGAACGTCACTGACGCATTGAGGGCCTCGACGCGTTTGTCCGGCGATTCCGAAAACCGCCCGCCCCAAGCCTTGGGGGTTCCGTGTTCAATGCGATTGGTCATGGCCGCGATCCATCTCCTCCTTGTCGACACAAGCGGAAACTACCGCCCGAATTGGAAATCGGAAACCAAAGGCATGCATCGCGCTCGAATCGATCCTGTCTTGCCTTCTGTCATCGCGCGGCACGAATCGATTCCATGTGCTTCACTATTCCACAGAGTCACTTGCTCGTGTCGTTTCGACGCGTTCCAAACGTCGCTCATAGTATGATCTGAGTCCGGACACGGCGTACATTCTCGTTGAGGAACACCATGCCGCACCTTCGCCCTGTCAATCAGGCACACGTTAGCTCCGGATTACCGTGGCGCAATGGTCTGCTGCTCATGTTGCTCGTCCTCGGCGTCCTTTCGCCGGCGGGCGCCAGTGCCCAATCGGAAGGCGTCGTAAGTGGGACCTCGGGCGTCAATATCCGGGCGTGCCCCACCCTCGACTGCCAGGTCATCGGCTCGGCGTCGTTGGGCGAGCCGATCGACATCACCGGAGAGATTGTCGACGGGTTCTATCCGGTCAACTGGTACGACCGCGAAGGGTATGTCTTCGCGCTCTATGTGACGCACTCCGGGGAGGCGCCCTGGTTCGTCGAAGGGCAGGGATCGTGCAATCGGGTGGCGCTGGTTTTCAACATCGGCATCGGCGAGGAACCGTCCCAGACGATCGTGGACACACTGATCGACTCCGAGACTCCGGCTTCGATGTTCCCGATGGGCTGGTGGGCGGCCACCTACCCCGATTACCTGGAGCAGATCGACGAGGCGGGATTCCTCATTGGCACACATGGCGACCAGCAAGTGTTCCTGACCTCGCTGTCCGACGATGCGATCGAGGAGGACGTCACCGATTCAGTGGGCGCCATCGAGTCGGTGATCGAGCGCGACATCGATGAGTTCTTCACCCCGTATGCCGCCGCCACCGACGAACGGGTTCGCTCGATCGTCAGCGCGCAGGGCCTGCTCCCGGTCGGCTGGAACGTCGCGGCCAACGACTATGGACCCGACGCGACGGAAGCGAGTGTCTACGAGCGCGTGATGAGGAACGTCTACCCCGGCGCGGTGATCGAAATGCACCTGGACGGACTGGCGACGGAGCAATCGACCGCGCTCGCCCTGCCCCGCATCATCGACGATCTCCGGGCCGAAGGCTACGAATTCGTCACCGTGGCCGACATGGTCCTTCCGTGCGGCGAGTGAACGTCCAGTCGTTGCGCCGCCGCCTGCGCGGCTATACTCGGTGGTAGCACACCCGTTCTAGCGCTCGCATCTACCGGGGTCATCCACGTTTCATGGCAGAAGCAACAACTACCAGTGTACGAACGCCGCACCGGCGCCTGATCGATCAGGTAAACAGCCTAAAGACGAGCCTTGCGCGCGACCACGTGTGGGTGACGGACATGAGCCGGGCTGGTTCGCTGGAAACCGGCATCGGCGCCGACCCAGGGACCGATGCCGTGCAATCATCGGAGCGCCGGCCGGTCGATATCGTGCGGCTGGAGGGGCGCATCGCCGGGCGTGAACTCGACCTCGACCCATACCCGCCCTCGCGATTTCGGTTCTTCCTGGATGGTACCCAAAAAACGATGCCGATCTGCCGCGTCGGACTCGTGCCGGTGGTGGCGGCGCTCTCGGCCGTCGGTGTCCTCTACCGGGACACGAGCGGGCAGCCGGCCCTGATGGGCGACCTGTTGCGCGTCAACCAGACCTGGATTGCCCCGCGCGGATCGGGCGACGAGCAGCTCGACGCGATGATCGACGAAGTGGAGCGATCCGGCGTGACCGTCCACGATCCGGGCGCTGGGGGCGCCGCGCCGGGGGCCGGAGATTACGGCAGATCGCTCGCTCACGCCTTCGACCTGGCCGGCCACATCCGCTCCCAGCAGGAGCGTGAGGTGCTCGATCTCTGGCGGGACACGATTTCGCCGCACCACCCGGACGACTGGATCGCGGTCGACGGGCGGCTGCGGGGCAACATCCCGAACGCAATCGGCATCGTCAAGGACCTCCAGACCCAGCACCTGTCGGGAGACGAGGCGATCGCCCTCTTCGACCTGCCGAAGGGTTTTCGGACCACCGCCTTTCGCTACGCGTCGTCCTCGAACGGCTCGGGTCCCGACGCTTCCGAGGGCCGCACGATGTGGTACCTGCGGCTCTGGAACGCCACCGGGATGGACGCACGTCACTCGCTGGTCCGGATTGAGGCGCCCAACCACGTTTCGACCAGCGACCAGATCGACGAGGTTTCCCGGTGGATTCTCGCCGAGCGCCTGCCACGGGCGACCGAAGATCCGCGCTGGCCGACCCTGCTCTATCCCATCTACTATCTGGAGCGGATCCTGAAACGACGCCTCGCGGACATCACCGCTGGCTGGCCGTCCGCCTGAGCATGAAACAGGAAGGCACCAAATGACCGAACCTGCGCGGACGGCCACACTGGAAAATCACGTCGAGGACCCGGCGGATCGCGCCTGGAAGCGGGATCAGTTCCAGGAACTGATGGATGTCGCCACCGGCGAGATCGGCCGGGTGGTCAGCAGCGAGAAGGAACCGGCAGGCGCCCACCAGTTCTACTTCTGGTCGGCCGACGACGCCCTGA
>JACCYX010000190.1 GCA_013696265.1 Chloroflexia bacterium | reverse complement strand
GCGCAACTCGGTCTCGATGTTGATCCCGAGCATGTGCCCCCAGTAGGTGACGATCACCATCAGGCCGGTGTTGAGCACGTAGATCAGGAACAGCCCGACCGAGGCGGCGATGATCCGGTTCCAGTTGCCGCTCGGCAGCAGGTCGTCGATGAACCAGGCGACGGCGAGCGGGAAGGCGAGTTCGAGGAGGCCCGACACGACGGCGCTCCCGAAGTCGACGTAGAAGAGCTTCTTCCAGGGTTTGTAGTAGACGAAAAACTGCTTGAGCAAGGTCATGCGGCGGCTCGGAGGGGGTGGGGAAACCGATACGGGGGATCGATGTCGCGGGCGAGGGACAATCAGGCGGACCGGGAGAGGCTGGCACGCACTGCCATCATACATGCAGCCTGTCCAAGGAGGGTGGCCACGACGGATGCGTGGCGACTGTCGAAATCGGCCGCGCGGACCACCAGTGGTGGTTGACCCAGCCAGGGGGTTCGCGCAAAATGGGAACCATCACGCGATGTCTCCTGATCGGTGGCGGTTGATTCTGGCTCCTGGCGCGGCGGGAAACGACAGCAAACGGAGGAAAACCGGCGAAAATGCGCTGTCGCACCCTGTCTTCGGATGGGGTGAGGATTGAAACCTTTCGGGTGGGGCCAGACACGATGTCCGGCCCGGGTCGCACCCTGTCCTCGGATGGGGTGAGGATTGAAACAAGGCGATTGTGAGCCGCATGCCGACGTCGCTTGCGTCGCACCCTGTCTTCGGGTGGGGTGAGGATTGAAACATCTTGCTTTCGCTGGCCGGGCGGGTGCTCACCAAGGTCGCACCCTGTCTTCGGATGGGGTGAGGATTGAAACACTGTGATGGCCCAGGATGATCGGCTGGCCGTCGGCGTCGCACCCTGTCTTCGGATGGGGTGAGGATTGAAACACGTACCGGAAGGAACTCCTTGATCTCCCGGCCGAGGTCACACCCTGCCTCCGAAATGGGGTGCGGCTTGAACTGGTTGAGACGCCCGGCGGGGTATGCTGACACCGCAACGGTGCCGGTGCGATCGTTTCCGGTGGGTCTGACCTTGAGCGAGCTGCCGCCAGCGTGATCACGCCAACCTCCATCGCGGTGCTCGTGATCGTCCTGGTCACGCTCGGACTCATGCTGCTGCGGCCCGGACACCTGGCCGAGGGCTGGTACGCCCTCGCTGGGGCGGTCGCCACCCTGCTCGCCGGAGCCGTCGCGCCCGCCGAAGTGCCCTCGCTGATCCTCGAAACCGGCGATGTCCTGCTCTTCCTGCTCGGGATGCTGGCGCTGACCGGCATCATCGAACGGGCTCGGCTCTTCGACATCATCGCCGATCTCTGCGCCCAGTGGTCGGGCGGCAACGGCCGGCTCCTCTTTCTCTTCCTCTATCTCTTCGGTGCGTTCGTCACCACGTTCCTCTCGCTCGATGTGACCGTCATCCTCCTCACCCCAATCGTGCTGGCCCTTACCGCGCGCCGCAACATCGATCCCGTCCCCTTCCTCTTCGCCACCGTCTTTGTCGCCAATGTGGTTTCCCTCGCCCTGCCCGTCAGCAATCTCACCAATTTGCTCGTGTACGACGGTTTGGGTATCGAGTTCCGCGACTTCGCGGCGACGATGTGGTGGCCGAACCTGGTCGCCGCGATTTCCTGCCTCGGGATGCTGTTCTGGCTCTTCGGGAAGCGGATACCCCGGCGCTTCGGCCCACCCCTGCCCGATCTCGCGCCGGTCAGTGTCGCCACGCCGTGGACCGCGTTCTGCGGGATCGTGCTGGCACTCACGCTGGTCACCCTGGTTGTCCTCGGCGGCCTTGGCTACCCGCTGTGGTGGGCGTCGATCAGCGGGAGCGCGGCGCTGGCGTTGGGGGCGGCGACGCGACGCCGGCTCACCGTGGCCGAAATCTGGCGCGATCTTTCGCCGCCGGTGTTCCTCTTCCTGATCGGCATGACGATCGTGGTCGCCGGGTTCGACCGTGCCTGGCTCGATGACCGCACAGTCCCGCTGCCCGCGAACGACGCGGCCGCCCTGGCCCTCGCGGCCGGCCTCAACGCGCTGGGCAGCAATGTGGTCAACAACGTGCCGATGACGCTGCTCTCGCTGGGCGTCATCGAGCGGGCGCCCGGCGCGGCGCGCGAACTGCTCACCTACGGTTCGCTGGTGGGGGCAAACATCGGACCCGCGCTGACAACCTACGGGTCGCTGGCCACAATCCTCTGGCTCACCCTCTGCCGCCGCGCCGGGGTGCGCATCACGACCCGCGATTACCTGAGGGTGAGCCTGGCGGTCGTGCCCGTTACCCTCATTGTCACCACGGCGGTGCTCCACGTCACGTTACGGTGAGCCGGAATCCGTATCGGGGGAAACATTCGGGTGTGCCAGGCCGCGTCGTGTAAAACCCGCCAGACCCCGGTCGAACCGGCTGCTTACCGCATCCCGCCGCCCCCTTCGAAGGCGGCGATCCTGGCCTCGCTGTCCAGGACCGTGGCCGTCATGGCCGTCGACACCGTGGAGTGCGGCGCCAGCGTCAGCATGGAGCCGTTGGCGATCGCCGCTTCCAGGTTCGCGAGATACCCGGTGCAGGGTTCGAGGATCACCGTGTTCAGGCCGCGCCAGCCGCCGAACGAGCCGAAGACCCAGATTGAGTTGAGCAACGTGGGATCGAAGGTCAGGCCGAAACCGATTCCTTCGGGATAGCTGATCGCGGCGAGTCCCGCTTCTAGATCCACTCCGTAGTAGAACTGTGCCGTCCCGGAATCGGGATCGGGCAGGTGCCGCAGGTCGAGCGTACTCCCATCGGTCCGCGGCGCGTTGGGCCACGCGAATTCGCGCTCCGCGAAGACTTCGCCGAAATCTTCGTCGTCAACGACCCGCCGGATCGGGAGGTGCAGACGGGCGCCGGGCGTGACCGGCAACGCGGGGTGCGATTTCCAATGCACATCGAGCGGCGTCGGCCCATCGTTGGCGATCTCGTAGCCCAGCAGCAACACGGGCTCGTCGCGCCTGAGCGTGAGCACCTTCCGGAAGCGGGTCGGCAGGGCGATACCCTGGTGTTCCAGCGCGACCGAAACCGCCTCGTCGGACGATTCGACCACCCGCCACGTCGCCGGCAGCGACCAGACTTCGCCGTGATCGGGATAGGGCTCGCCGTCGATCTCAACCGGGAAGTCGTTGGGAAAGACCTCGTCCCAGCCGCCACAGAACCAGTTGTCGTACGTCGCCCCGTAGTGGGCGCGGCGCGGCGGCATCCGGGGATGGTGCCAGAGCATCTCCCGGTCGTGCGGCTTCGAGACGATCGACCAGATCTTGCCGCCGAGTTCAGGAAGCACGGTTACGCGCAGGCGGGCGTTCTCCAGCACCAGCGCCTGGAGCCCATGCAGATGCCAGGCATCGCTGAACCGCACCGTCATTGGTCATTCACGCGCTGGATCGTCACCCAGGTCGAGGCCAGCAACGGGCAATCGAGGGCGAGTCCCTTCGCCAGGAAATCCGTGCCGGATCGCCGTGCCGGCGGGCCCTCATCGGCGGTCACCTCATACGTGGCCCCGGCTTCGATCAAGGCCGGATGGACGGTCGACGCCCCGCCGGGGTAGAGGTTGCGGAACCCGAGGATGACGTGCCGGGAGCCGTCGGCGGCGGCGACCTGGTACGCCTCCCAAACATCGGGCGTCGGCAACCGCGCCGACGGGATCTCCGGTTGCGGCCGGAGGTGATGGAATGAACCGGATTTCAGGATCGGCCGCAACTCGCTCTTGTACCGCTCGACCTCCTCGCGCGCGATCTCCCGCGTGCGGTCGCTCCACGTTGCCAGCTTGCACGAAAAGCCGATCGCGCCGATCATCCGGCTTCGGATCACCGATCGCCAGACCTCGTCCGTCTGGTCCTGGCCATTGACATTCTCGTGTTCGGATTCCGTGATCCAGGCGTTGAGCATCTCCGGTGGAAAAAGGTAGCTGGCGCCCGCGTTGTGGAAGCGTGAGCGGTGAGACGGCTCGCTGGCGTCGTTGAGCCAGGCCACCGGGGTCTGCCGGGCGAGGGCGAAGTCCATCCGGGTCGCGCCACCGGCGCAGTTCTCGATCACCAGGTCCGGGAACCGTTCCCGCAGCCGTGCCATCACGACCTGTACACCCGCGAGCTGGGCCGCTTCGGCATCTCCCACGCCGTGTTCGTGGTCGGGGCTGGTGCAAACGCCCCAGTAGTTGCTGTCCCACTTCAGCCAGCGGATGCCAAGGTCCTCAACCAGTGCCCCGATCCACTCGGTTGCCCACTCCTGGGTTTCCGGGCGCCCGAAACAGAGCCAGGCCGTCTCCGTATCCGAGGGCCAGTCGCAGCGGATGTAGCGGCCCTCGCTCTCGCGGGCAATCCACTCCGCTCGCCAGGTGCCGGTTGTCACCGTCCGCAGGTCGACCCGCTCCGGCTCGACCCAGAGGCCGAAGTGCATGCCTTTCGACCGGATGCCGTCGGCGAACGCCTTCAGCCCGCCGGGAAACTTGTCCCGGTTCTCGACCCAGTTGCCGAGACCGGACGAAAAGCGGTCGCGACGAACGGGATTGCCGACCCACCACCCGGCATCGACATAAAAGACCTCGGCGCCCAGCCCGGCCGCGAGGTCGGCCTCGGCGAGAAGGTTTTCGGCATCGAGTTCGCAATACCAGGAGAACCAGGTGTTGTACTGCACCCAGGGAAACTGGTCGTCAGTCTTCGGCAGCACGGCCTCACGCAGGTACTGGTGCATGACCGCGGCGGCGGAATCGAGGTCGCCAGGGAACACGCCGATCCAGGCGGAAGGGGAGGTCCAGGTTTCGCCAGCCTCGACCTCGGGCGCGATCCCGGCCGGCGCGAACCCTGCGACAACTGACTCGCCCGCGTCTCCGCGGCTGGCGTCGAGTACCCACCGCCCGCCGTACTCGAGGGCGAGGAGGAGTCCACCGGTGGACGCATCGTCGCCGATCAGGGTCAGCCAGGGCATCTCGTCCCAGGTCGAGCGCAAGCCGGATTCGCGGCGGACCGGTGATTCGAGCGACTGGTGTTCCACACGGAACGACCGGTACGCGCCATTGTCCGGTCGCCAGCCGCCCTGCCGCTGCACACCGGAGACGGTGTGGGCGACGGTTAGGTCCTGGCCCACAACCGACAGCCGGGCGGGCTCGACCCGATCGACGGTGACGGTTGCCGCGGGCGTGACCTCCAGCCACTGCCGGATGATCGCTTGTCCTTCGTGACACTCCAATTGGAGGGTGATTGTCAGGCCATCCGCATGCTGAAGCATGATTTCGAGCCGGACAGCGGATCCCTCCACCCGGGCCCGGCTCCTGGAGACCTGAAGATCACCCTGTGCGATTGAGGATCCCGCCACTGTTAGATGGAATGGCAGTGCATCGGCCGCGCATGGCCATTTACGTGATCCCGTAAGTTCCAGGTTCGACAGGCGGAATGATCGCCCATCGTCGGCCCTGAACGTCATGCTGATGTGGTCGTTGCCGATGCTCCACTCGTTGTTGCCAGTGTTCGCATAGGCGCATCCCACATTCGCGGTGTTCTTGTCCAATATCGTCACAAGTGATGCCCCCATTGCTGCGCCAAGCGACGTTTCGTATACATCCGTATTTCCCAAAACCGTCATTCCGACGAAGGAGGAATCCCTGCGCGAAGCGCATTGGCCAAAGGCCAACTCGGTGCAACGAGACCACGAGCGCCGGCTACGCCGTCGAGCGCTATCGCTTCGCTGCACGCAGGGATGTCTCGCTAACGCTCGACATGACAGCCGGGGAGAAGCGGGTAACCGGGAACCATGCGTTAGCCAAACCTCCCGATCTTCAAGACACGGCCTTCAGGTGGATCACTTCCGAGGCGCGGACGAAACCGAGCCCATCGACGATCCGAGGCTGGCCGGGACCGGGCAGGGCAAGCTCAATGCCCGCGTCCATCAGGTCCAGGCCCGACCGCTCGAACGCATCCGGCCGATCCTCGAACGAAATCCGGTAACGGGAATCGGGGTTCAGACCGTGTAGCGGGACCGTCCGCTCGTCCACGTCGCCGCCGAGCCGGAAGGCGAGGATCACCGCTGTATCGGACTGCTCGTGATACGAGCCGATCGCGTCCCAGCCGTCCCAGCCGTTGCCAACGCGCTCGACCGGTTGCGGTTCGAGCAGGTGCAGCACCTTGCCCTCGACCACGCGCCGCCGGATACGCTTGACGAGGTCGATCGTTTGCACAAGGGCGTTCCAGTCGTCCGAACCCTCTTCAAGGGCCATGATGTCGGTCATGAGGATCATCGGCCCGCCGAAAATCTGGCTGCGGTACTCGTAATCGCCGAACGGCGCGGTGTAGGGAATGCCCGGCGCCAGCCGCTCGCAGACGTAATGGTCGAGGTAGCGCGGCGGCAGCACGCGGGAAATTCGCCAGGTTCCCACCCGCTCGTACTGCGAGCCGACCGCGTCGGGGCCGATCGAAGTCACGTTCTGGGCCACCATCTTGAAGGTCGGCAACCCCATGCCGTTGTCGCAATGCTCGAAGAGCACGTCCGGGCGGCGCCGGTGCAGGCGTTCCAGCACGAAGTCGAACCCCTCGGCGGTCGTCAGGTAGTCACCGGTGGCGCGCA
>JACCYX010000188.1 GCA_013696265.1 Chloroflexia bacterium | reverse complement strand
TCTGACGCTACTTTCCAGTTCTCTCAGGTACCCGGTCAACGGCCATCTCCGGCCGGGGATACTTCGATTGGCGTTCCTGAATGCACCACTCGGGGGCGTCGATCAAGATTCAGGGCCATTTCGGTGGCACTGGAGCGGGGTGCCGCGGAGGCGGCGCAAGTGTAAGTCCTCGCGGCCTGAGACGTTTACCTTTCCCAGGGTGGCGACTTGAGTGAGGATGCTTCAGCGAAGAACCTGCATCGGTCCGCTCGCGAGAGTGGGCCGATGCTCGTTGCGGCGTGGTATTCGCCAGCCGATCCAGATCCGGATGACGTGGTCCCGCACCAGGCAATCAGCCTTGAGTCGGAGACAAGCTCCGCGGCCGTTATCGGGAGCGATCGCCAGGAAGATTCACGGTGAACGTCTTCTCCTGTGGTTCGCCAGCGATACGAACACGATCCTCGTCCGGGGAGACGCGAACAGGCAATGGCTTCCCGCACCGGGCGCAAAAGGCCCCGGCGGGCGTCACCTTGTTGCAGGACGGGCAGACCAACCTTTCCTGCTGGTCACCAAGCGCCCGGCGATCGGTCATCACCGCGCCATCGAGCACGCGCCGGTAGAGCACGAAAACCGCCGCCAGCACGAGCACGGTCCAGAGGAACTCCGGCCAGGTGCCGGACGGCTGTAACTGCACCGACCCGAAAGTCAGCAGCAGGTAGCCCACGGTGCCACTGATGGCCGGCACCACGATCATCGACGCCGATGGCGTCAGCATGTATCGCCAAATCCCAGCCCCGATCATGGCGCCACACAGGGTGATCACGGCGGGCCGGGCAAGCGCCGCGCCGATGATCGAGAGCGTCCAGTCGCTGACGTTGGTGCGCGGCCCCGGCTCGGCGATCATCGGCCACCAGTACACGATGCTTGCGCCGATCGAGAACCCGGCCCCAGCCGCGCCGGTCAGGATCATGCCGTCCATGACCTCGTTCCGGAATTGCGGCCAACGGCGCAGCGCGATTGGGACCGCCGCGATGCCGGCGATCGCCAGGGCCGGGATGACGAGCCCGACCAGCGACCAGACGATGAACGGGGCGTTGCCGACGGGTTCCGCGAAATGGCCACCAAACCCGGCGGCCCCGAAGTTCAGGACGCCGGTGTCGAACCATTGGCTACCGTGAATCCAGGACGAAAGCGACGACAGCAACAGGCCAACCACCGCCCCACCCGCGCCAACGGCGGTCACCAGGAAGTTTGATTCCTTCTCGAACACGTCGTGCTGGGTGAGGGTGATCGCGATCAGGATCGGGACGATCACGGAAAGGATGATCAGGGCCAGCCCTCCGCTGTTGGCCAGGAGAGCGGCCAGGATCAGCACCAGTCCGGCCGTCAGAACCCGGCGATGGGGAGTGGTGCTGAAGATGTGGAGGCGGGCATCGACGTACGATCGCACGCGTGCCACGAAGCGCGACGCGGACCGGCTCTTGCCTGAACCGTCACCCTTCGGCTCTCCGGGGTCGTCGCCGGACTCGTCCTCCGATGTCTCCAGCAACCTCCCCAGCCCTACCTTCGACGCGACTCCGGCGAAGCGCGAGGACGCCCGCGACAATGGCGTTGCCGTTGGGGATGACTCAGGCGGGCCGGCCGCGTCGGGGGCGGAATCCGGTTCTTCATTCTCGTCCCGCGCCGCCCGCGATGAGGGGTGATCGCCGCCCGCCTCGAACTCGGCCCGATGGTCCTCTCCCGCGAAACTCGCGTCGTCCGCCGCATCGGCGTCCCGCGTCGGGTCGCCCCGCTCGCCTTCGGCGTGTTCCGATAGCTCGATGACCTCCGGGGTGGCGGGATCGTGCCCGGCCCCGTCGCGTTCGTCAATGTCGAGCGGGGGTGCTTCGGGAGACTCGTGCCGATCAACGGGCTCGGTTGGTTCCCGGGGATCGATGGCTGGGTGAAGGTCCTGGCTATCGTCGAGACTCCAGGTTTCGTCCTCCGGATCACGACCTTCATCCAGGGGATTGCCGTCAGGGCGTTGGGACATCTCGTGCTCCTGGCTGCGAAAAAGTGGTTGTGGCGCGGCGGATTGCGGACACCTGCATGGGCGAAGTATAGACACCGGGTCTTCGTGCTACGATGCCGGGCGTTGCGGGGGCCGCATCGGATCGCCCCGACGAACCGGAGCAGCGAATTGCGGGGGTGGGGAAGCGTGTCACCAATCGAATTCGTGGGCTTGGTGGCATACGGTATGTTCATCGGGGTCGCCCTGGCGGCGCCGATTGGACCGATCAACATCGAGATCATTTCCCGGGGCATCCGGTATGGGTTCCGGAACGGCTGGTACGTCGGTTTGGGCGCGCTGACGGCCGACACCATCTACGCCGCCATCGTCGTCAGCGGCCTCACCCCGATCGCCGACCGCCCCGCCCTGCGGGTGCCGCTCTTCCTGGCGGGCGCCGCGATGCTGGCGTGGGTGGGGATCAACGGCCTGCGCGCCGCCGTCAATCCCGATACCGAGGTTAAACCGGAGGTGCCGAGGGGAAACCAGAGCTACCTGGCCGGCTTCCTGATCGCCCTGCTCAGTCCGATGGGCATCGTCTACTGGCTCTCGGTGGGGGCCGCGCTGGTGGCCGAAGCCGTGGCGCGAGTGGGCCGGATCGGCACGCCGGTGCTCGTCGGCGGGGTCTTCCTCGGTTTGCTGACCTGGGTGACGACACTCTCGGTGGTGGCCCAGGTTTCTCGCCGGTTCGTCACCGGCAGCGGCATGCGCTGGATCACCGGCGTCAGCGGTGTGGTCCTGCTTGGCTTCGCCGCCTGGTTCCTCATCCAGGGCATCGGGGCCGCGGGATGACGACGGAGCGATCGCACCTAACCCTATGCGGCGGCGGTTCGACGCGGTACCGTCCCTGACGGGCGTCCTGGGCAGGGTATCGGCATACAATCCGGCCACGTTTCCTCGCAAAACGCCCATCGCATGACAACAAAGCGGCGGAATTGCCCGTTTCCACGGTCGCAATCGAGGCAGACACATTCCTGTTCGATTGCCCCGATCGAGGTCCAGCCAAATACGTCCACAGACGCAGGGGCGTAGTACACTTGGTTTCAGGTTCTCGCTTCTGGTGTGTTGGAAAGTCCTCGGAATTGGCCGGGTGGAGGGCGTTGCGTTCGCGACATTTCGAAGCGTGAGTCATCTGCCGCATGTGAAGCCGTGCGCCATCGGCAACGGCGGAAGGTCCAGCCACATCGTGCGCATATCGGACACGGCCGAACTCACCGCCCGCATCGAGCCGAATGCTGTCCGTTCTGAACGCACTGACGACACGGGTGGGGGGAATCGGATACATGCGAACGCACCTGA
>JACCYX010000185.1 GCA_013696265.1 Chloroflexia bacterium | reverse complement strand
TGGCCAGATCCGGGAACCCAAGGAACTGGTGCTGGAAGCGATCGATTCCGTGCTCCAACTTCTCTTCTGGCCCGCCGCGGCGGAGGATTACTCCGTGCCGCGCGCATTCTGGGACACCGACCTGGGCCGGATGCTGGCCCTGGCCAAATATCGCGCCTACGACCAAAGCGAACTGGTGAGCATTGGGAACGCGGCCCAGCAGTTGGGAGTGACTCGGCCAACGATCTATCGCTGGATGGACGATCGGTCGCTCAGCTACGTGCGGGACGACATGAGCGGACGGACGTTCGTGGTCCGGCGCGACATCGACAACCTGAAGCGCGTCGCCAGCGAGTTCTAGCGCGAGACACGCCAACGCCAATTGATTGCCGGCAGAGGGAACATCGGTCAGGCAAGCGATTGACACTGCACATTCGGATGGAGCAAAGCGGCTGGCGAGGCAACTCCCCAGCCGTTTTGCTGCCCGGAAACTGGCGGTATTTGGGCGATGTACTCTGATTGGTGGGAGATGGCATCCGGCATGATCTCGTAGGGGAGGGTTAGCGAGCCGGGAAGCTGTATCACGCGACGACAGGCTGCTCGCGGGCGCCTGTCCAGAGCGCAGCGTGGGACCCTCCCGTGATGTTGACGAACCCGACTCGATGCGCTGAAGAAACAGGTGGGGGAACGGCTCATTGGCGGCACCGAACCATTGCGGGAGGGCATACACGGGCCAGACCTGATTATCGAGATATCCTCACCCTCCCCTACGACATCTGGGAGGCGAGACATCACCGCAATGTGCATAACCCACATGATCGGCGGTCCCGCCTAGCGGCAGACGGTAACACGCTACATCAACTCGCGGTAGCCGTGGAGGTCGGCGATGGCGACGAGTTTGCCGTCGCGCACGTAGAGTTTCGGCAGGCGTAGCGCCAGGCCGGTGGCCATCTCGTAGCCGATCGTTCCGGCCAGGGCGGCGAGATCGTCCAGCGTCGGGGCCACTCCCGTGGCGGGTGTGCCATCGCCGGCGATCACGACCTGTTCCCCGGCTTCGATCGTGAGGCCAGCCGGCACCCGCACCACGGTCTGGTCCATGCTCACCCGTCCGATGACCTCGGCGCGTTGACCCTGGAGCGACATCCAGCCCTGTGACGAGAGCCCCCGGCGGTAGCCGTCGGCGTAGCCGATCGGCACCAGGGCGGCGCGTTCATCGCCCGCGGAACGGTACGTGCCGCCGTAACCCACCAGGTCTTGCGGCGAGAGGTCGAACACCCGGACGACGCGGCCATGCACCGTGAGCACCGGTCTCATGGGGGCCGGCAACGGGATCGACGCATCCGGCACGAGCCCGTACATCGCGATACCCACCCGGACCACGTTCCGGTGGAACGCGGGAAACCGCAGGGTGGCGGCGCTGTTGGCGAGGTGCTGCGTTGGAACCGGCAGACCGGCCCGCTCAAGCTCGGCGAGGCAGCGATCGAAGATGGCGACCTGTTCCGTCACCATCGCCGGGTCTTCGGCGTCGGCACAGGCCAGGTGGGTCATCACACCGTCGAGCCGCAGCTTTTCCAAGGATGCGATGGTGCGAACGAGGCCGGGAACGTCAGCTGGAGTCGCCCCGAACCGGCGCATGCCGGTGTCGATCTTGACGTGAACCGGCACCAGTTCCTTGGCGAGCGACGACGCGGCATCGGCGGCGAGCGCCCTGGCGAAGGCTTCGTTGGTCACGACCAGGCCCAGCCGATGACCGATGGCCTGGTGCCGCTCGTGGCGTCCCACGGCGCCAAAGACGAGGATCGGCGTCTCGATCCCGGCTCGCCGCAATTGGGCGCCCTCGTCCACGGTGGCGACACCGAGCGCGGCCGCCCCGGCGTCGATCGCGGTCCGGGCAATCGGCACCGCGCCATGACCGTAGCCGTTCCCCTTGACGACGGCCATGACCTGGACGTCCGCACCAACGCAGTCACGGATGGCCCCGATGTTGGCGGCGAGCGCGTCGAGATCGACGATCGCGAACGCCGAACGACCGCCCCAGGCCGCCGCCACGTCGTGGGTGGAATTGACGGGATCGGCCGTCATCTCAGGATTGGTTTTCAAGCGCGGAAATGATCTTCACCAGGTCGGACCGGGAAACGATGCCGACCACCCGCATCTGCTCGTCGAGCACCGGGATCGGGTTGATCCGGCGGTCGACCATCAGGGTCGCGACTTCGGTCAGCGTGGCCGTCGAACGGATGCTGATGACCGGTGACGTCATCAGTTGACGGGCGTTGACCGCCGTGACCTTGCGGATTTCGTCGTCGAAGTCCGGGCCGGCGTCGGCCATGAAGATCGCGTCCAGAAACGGCACCGGCGTCGGCACGTCGACCTCGGCCTCGCGGGTGATGATGTCGGCTTCGGTGATGATCCCGATGATCTTCGAGTGCTCGACCACGGCAACGCCGGGCACCCCGTATTCGACGAGGATACGCGCGGTTTCCCCGATCGAGGCGTCCGGGCCAATCACAGGCACGTCGGTGCGCATGATGTGCGTCACCAGCGGATCGCCTGGATCCTCAGTTCGTTCGTTCTTGTTGCTCTCAGTCATCCAAGTCTCCCCTGTTCCCCAAGCGTTTACGATATCCGCGGTCAGGCGGTCAAGAGCGCGAGTTCAGTAGCCATTGCGTCCGGTAGGTCGGCCGCCACCACACCGAGCACCCCAAAGCGGTCCTCGACCCGGAGCGCCGCCCTCGGCCCGACGTAGACGGCCAACGCCGCTGAATCGACGAGCGATCCGGTTTGGGCAAGGAGCCCGCCGACGACCCCGGCGAGCACATCGCCCGAACCGGCCGTCGCCAGCGAGGCGGCCGCGAGATCGGCGACGAGCGTGGTTTCGCCGTTGGAGACGACCGCGTTGCCGCCCTTGAGCAAGACGGTTTGCGACCACATCCGGGCGGCTTCCGCCGCGACGGCCACGGGTTCCGCCGTGATTTCCTCGATCGGACGATCGAGCAGCCGGGCCATCTCGCCGGGATGCGGCGTGAGCACAACCCGCTGGGCCGGCAGTTTCTCCCACCACCGTTCCTGGCGGGCCAGCCAATTCAGGCCGTCGGCATCGAGCACGACGTTGACATCGCTGTCGCTGAAGATCGTCGACGCCGCCACCTCACTCCCGCGCGGCACCGGCCCGTCGCTGCCGAAGCCCATGCGGCCCCGGACCGACTCCGACCCTCCCCCGAAGCCGAACAGGCTGGCCAAGAGATTGCCGCTCGCCTCGTCCGCGCTGAGTCCGGGGCCAATGACGATCGCCGTTACCCGCTCCAGATGTTCGCGGATCAACTCGGACGCCTTGCGGGCGCCGCTTGAGGATTCCGTTTCGGGCAACGGGATGTAGGCGACCTCGGGAATGGCCGAGGCCACGGTGGCGATCACGCTCCGGCTCGTGGCCAACAGCACGATGCCGGCCCCGGACCGCCCGGCCGAGCGGCTGGTGAGCAAGGCGGCTCCCGGATAGGCGGGCGAGCCCGCGACCACGATCACGCCGCCGACATCCCATTTGTGGGCTTCGGCGCCGCGGGTCGGCAGCAAATCGCGAGCGTACGATTCGTCGATGATCCGGTGTTGTACGTCAACCATATGCGTCATGCCTCATTCGTCTCGTACGGATGCGGAGCTTGTCTCCGCCCTAGTTCCCAGCCGGCGGATTCAGGGGCCGAGATGATCCCTCGTGCCTCGGGACGGCAACCCTACATGAGCCGATTTGGGCTGTCCATCGAGTCGCCCAGAGCGAGTGCCGCCTGGGCCCCGCCGATCATTCGATTGACGGCGACCACGAACGCCATCGCGTCTGTCCGCGAGTGCGTCAGCGAGACGCTGAAGTCGGTCAATCCCAATTGTCGCGCCCGCTCCGCCGCCTGGCCGTGCAGGATCAGCACCGGTTTGCCTCGTCGATTCGGCAGCACTTCCATCTCCCGCCAGCGAATGCCGACGATGCCTGTACCGAGTGCTTTGGAGGTCGCCTCCTTGGCCGCGAACCGGGCCGCGAGTTCGTTGACGCGGCCCCGATACCGCTCGCGCTCCCGCTCGGTGAAAACCCGGTTCAGGAATTGCTCGCCGAAATCGTCATACGTACGCTGGATGCGGGCGATCTCGATGATGTCGATCCCGACCGCGATCGCGCCCTCGGATTCGGGATCGAACTGAGGATGGTACCAGCCCTCCCCTTCCCGCGACTCGAGTTCCGGCTCGATCCAGGGCGACCGTCGCCGCTTCGGCTCCGCCGTCATCAGGACGAGCGTCCGGAATTGGCCGCTTGCGGGCGCGGGCCGACCGGCTGGTATCGCGCGTCGAATTCGCTCATCGCGAAGGCGAAGGTCCCGGCATCCAACGCCGCCCGGATCGCCTCCATCTGCCGCGCCAGGAAGCGCAGGTTGTGCATCGAAGCCAGGCGGAGGCCGAAGACCTCGCCCGCCCGAAAGAGGTGGTGGATGTAGGCGGCGGTGAACCGGGTGCAGGCGGGGCAGTCGCACGTTTCATCGACCGGCTGGTGACGATGCTTGTGGGCCGCGTTGGTGATCGTGATCCGGCCGTCGGGCGTGTAGAGGCCGCCATTGCGCGCGGTCCGCGTCGGCAACACGCAATCGAACAGGTCGATTCCCCGCGCCACGCCGTGCCAGAGATCCTCGGGCGAGCCGACGCCCATCAGGTAGCGGGGCTTGTTTCGAGGAAGAAGCGGGGTCGAGATTTCGAGCATCTCGGCCATCACCGGTTTCGGTTCGCCGACGCTCAGGCCGCCGACCGCGCACCCGGCGACATCGGATTCCGCGACCCGTTGCGCGCTCCAGACCCGCAGATCCCGGTCCATCCCGCCCTGCTGGATGCCGAAGAGGACCGATCGACTCGCCGGGCCAGCCTGCTCGTTGTATGCCACTACGCCCCGGTCCAGCCAGCGGGCGCTGCGCTCCGTGGCGTCCCGGATGGCCGCGGGTTCGGCCGGCAAGCCGAGGACATGATCGAGTTGCATCATGATGTCCGAGCCAAAGCCCAACTGGAGCGCGACCACCGATTCCGGGGTCATCGTCCAGCGGGAGCCGTCGATGTGGGAGGCGAAGGTGACGCCTTCCTCCGTGACCTTGTTGTTGGCGGCCAGGCTGAAGACCTGGAACCCTCCGCTATCGGTCAGGATCGGGCCATGCCAGCCCATGAAGGCGTGCAGACCGCCGGCGTCCCGGACGATGTCGACACCCGGCCGCAGCATCAAGTGGTAGGTGTTGGCGAGAATGATTTGCGCGCCGGTC
>JACCYX010000171.1 GCA_013696265.1 Chloroflexia bacterium | reverse complement strand
GAAGGCCGGCGAGCCGGCCATTACCTGGCCAACCTTCGGCGGATTCGCGGCTGGGCTGGCGATCATGTACGCCACCGCGCTGCTCGTTACCGCATGACCGCCGCCAACGAGGCGGTCCCGGCCGGGGTAACGCAGGCCATGCGCGACTACCTTGGGGCAATCGACCTGCTGGGGGATGGCGAAATGGCGGTCACCACCCAGCGGATCGCCCACCGCCTCGGCGTCTCCTGTCCCTCGGTGACCAACATGATCAAGCGCCTGCACGGACGCGGTCTGGTGACCCACGCGCCCTATCACGGCGTCCGGCTCACCGAAACCGGCATGACCATTGCCGAATTGACCATCCGGCGCCGGCACTTGCTCGAGCGTTACCTGATCGAGAAACTTGGATACGGCGCGGACGGGGCACGAATCGACGCGATCAGGCTCGAACGCGCCGTCACCGGCGCGCTGGAAACCCACATCGAGGCGGCCCTGAGCGCTCCATTGGCCGTCAGTTCAGGAACGCCACGTCTCACCGCCGTCGTCGGTCCGGTAGACTGCTCCCTCATTGCTGACGATCAGCACCTGGCCTGAATCTACCGATGAGATGGCGACCGCGAGGACGGGCACCTCTTCCGGTCCGCGCGATGTCCAGGTTTCGCCACCGTCGGTGCTCCTGGCAATGCCGTTCGGGGTCCCGGCGTACATCGTGAGCGAATCGTCGCTCGAAACGGCCAGGCTGATTACCTGGCCACTCGCCAGGGTGGCCACGACGTTCCAGGTAGCTCCGCCATCGCGGCTTGCGACAACATCCGGACCCACCCCGGAAAAGAGGACCCCGGGGCCAGCGGCCAGCACGCCGCTCCCCGGCGGCTGAACCGGCAGGGTTTCCCAGGTGGCTCCGCCATCGCCCGACGTGAACATCCCATAATTGACGACCGAAACGTAGAGACGTTGTGGATCGCCGGGATCCTGGGCGAACCCGTGAATGTCGGTACCCGGAAGATCATGTGCCCGCGGTTCCCAGGTTTGCCCACCGTCGCGGCTAACCTGGAACACATCGTGACCGGTGGCGTACACGGTTGCCGGGTCTTGTGAGCTCGCGGTCAACTGCATAGCGTCCGTATCGCGCAGCGTTCCATCTATCCAAGTGAACCCGCCATCGAGACTTTCCTGAATCCCGGCATGGCTGCCAAACAGGATACGGTCCGGGTTGGCCGGATCCACGAGCAGGGAATGGAAGTCTGGCGTATCGAGCGTCGCGATCGGGGCGGCCTGGCCAGCGTCGCCGTTGAGCGATGCCGATACCCACCAGGTGACGATCGCGAGCAGGGCAACGGCCACAATGCCGAGTGAAAGCTTCCAATAGCGCCAACGGCTTGCCGGCGAGGGATTCGCCGACGGCTTCACCCGTGCAATCGTGTCAGCCGGTTTCATGTTCGTGCCAGATCGTGTCATGGTGGCCCTGATTCCTCCGCGATTGCCTGCATGTATTACTCGTGAGACGCTCCACGAACTCGCTTCGATGTACGCTGGCGAGAGGCCGTCGGTTTGATGAGCGGTCGCGATTGCCGGACTTTACCGAAGACTCCTCGATTACGACTGGATCATCAGTCGTTGACGGACGGAGATCAGCCCAGCAAGGCCGAGCGTAATTGCCATGTCCGCGACATTGAACGTGGGCCAGCGGACCGCGTTCACGCCGACATCGAGAAAGTCCGTCACATGGCCATCAGGGATCCGGTCGATCAGGTTGGACACCGCGCCGCCCAGGATCAGGGCGAGTGGCCGGGCTACCGGGTCTTCGGGGAGAACGATCAGCAGACGGACGAACCAGGCGCCCAGCACCGCGATCACAGCGGCGATTCCGGCCAGCAACACCGCTCCTCCCTGGCTGAAGACCCCAAACGCGGTTCCATCGTTGTAGCCAAGCGTCAGGCGAAGCAGATGCCCGATGACCGGCACCGGATCGCCTGGTGCCAACGCTCGCTCGACCCAGCCCTTGATCGTCGCGTCGAGGATCACGATGGCGAAGACCAACATGGGCGGAACCGCCCGTGCCCAGCTCATGCGGACGCCTCGCGCAGATCGCGTCGCGCGTCGAGGATGATCGAGACGGAAGATTGCAGGAACAAGCCGGCAATGACCAGGGCCACAATGAGATCGGGCCAGCGCGTTCCCGTCCACGCGACCAGGGCGGCGGCAATCACGACGGCGAGGTTCCCGATGGCATCGTTCCGGGAAAACAGCCATACGGCGCGCACATTCGCGTCGCCTGTGCGATGGGGAATCAGCACGAACGCCGCCGCCACATTGACCGCCAGGGCAACGATGCCGAAGCGGCTCATCAAACCGGCTTCCGGTTCGTACCCGGCTTCCAGCCGGAACAGGGTGTTGGTCAGCACCCCCAGGCCCAGTGCACCGAGGAAGAGGCCCTGGAGGAGCGCCGAGCGGGCGCGCCATGCCAGCCCCCAGCCGATGGCGACGATGCCGAGCAACGTAATGAGCCCGTCGCCCATGAAGTCGAGCGCGTCGGCTTTCAAGGCCTGCGAGTTGGAAAGAAACCCACCCGCCAGCTCAATGACGCCATAGCCGCCATTGAGGAGCACGACGATCCACAACGCGCGCCGGTATCCGCCCGTGATGTGGGTAGCATCCGCGTTGGTACTGGCGGACCTGCCCGCCGTTCCGATCGGGTCGATCCGGTAGCCAAGCTCGGCAACCACCCGCTCCACATCCGTCAGACTTGCTTCGGGCTCGGCGACACGGATCGTCATCACCTGAGACGCGATCGATACCCTGACATCTTCGACACCAGCCAACTGGCGGGTGACGTGTTCAATTTCGGCGGCACAGTCATTGCAGTCCATACCTGTCACGAGGTAGCGCAGCGTTGTGCCGGTCGATGGGGGGTCACGTCGTTCTGCCTGGTTCGGCGTAGCGGGAGCAGGTGAGCACTCCTGACGCACTCGTGGCAAGCACGTTATCGGCGAGGTCAAGTATGGTCGCGACTCGGTCATCGGCAATCGAGTAGCTCGCGAAGCGCCCATGCCGTTCGCGCCGCACGAGTCCGCAATCGAGCAGGCAGGCAAGATGATTGGATGCGTTGGGCTGGCTCAACCCCGTCGCATCAACGATCTCGCCAACGGTGAGCGGCCCATCCCGGAGCGCCGCGAGAATGCCGAGGCGCGATGGATCGCCCAGGCCACGGAAGAGCTTGGCGCGGAGCGCATGGTTCGCCGGATGTAGCGTGGCGAGGGAACGGGAAACGGCCATACCGATGCTCCATCGTTTCGATAATATATCAGTGCATGATGATACGATGGATTTCGATTGGCGCGCCACACGCGCAAGTTAGTCGGCGAAGACGGATTGAATGGCAATGAGTACGCGAGAGAACATGGCCGACAACCACAATCACACACACGAGAACCCAGAAGGAGCCAGTGAGCGGGTGAATCGCCGTCCGCTGGCGATTGCCCTGGCGATCACGTCGATTTTCCTGGTCGTGGAGGTGATCGGTGGGTTGCTCACCAACTCGCTCGCCTTGCTGGCCGACGCCGGGCACATGGCCACCGATGTCGCCGCGCTGGCGCTGGCGTTGTTCGCGATCGGGCTCGCGCGGCGTCCGGCGACGCCGGCACGCTCGTTCGGGTTCGCGCGCGCCGAGGTGTTGGCCGCGCTGGTCAACGCCGGAACATTGATCGCAATTTCCATTTCTATCTTCTGGGAGGCGTTCCGCCGGATCGGGTCGCCGCCCGAGGTCGAGAGCGGGCCGATGCTGGCGGTCGCGGTGGCCGGTCTCGCGGCCAATGCGGTTTCCGCCTGGGTCCTCATGCGGGGCGGCGGTCACGAGGAGAATCTCAACACGCGAGGCGCGGTCCTGCATGTGGTGGGCGACCTGGTGGGATCGGCCGGCGCGATCACGGCCGCGCTGATCATGTTGGCCACCGGCTGGTATCTCGCCGACCCGATCCTCTCGGCCGGAATCGGCCTGCTCATCCTCTGGAGTTCGTGGCGGCTGCTCCGGGAATCCGTGGAAGTGTTGCTCGAATCGACGCCGAAAGGCATCGTTCCGGTCGAGGTGCGTGGCGCCATGGGCGCGGTCGCGGGCGTGGGCGGCGTGCATGACCTGCACATCTGGACCGTGACCTCCGGCCTGGTGGCGATGAGTTGCCACGTCGACATCACCGGCGAACGCGAGTGGCACGGCATCCTGGATGACCTGACGACGCTGCTGCGCACCCGGTTCGGGATTGCGCACGTGACCGTGCAGCCCGAAGAGATGGACGGGAATCCGGGCGGCGAGGGAGGTTGTTCGCTCGACACGGAGTCGGGCCGCAACGCCTGCCGCGTGGCGCTCCGGGCGGCCCTGCCCGACGGCGGAAGCAGCCATTCCCACCGGCATTGACCGCGATTTGAGCGGGAACGCCCGGGGGCACGCCTACCAGCATTGTCCCCCGCTACGTGATCGGTGAAGAACGCGGCAAATGCACTCAAGTTCGCGGTCGGTACGATAAGCGTGAGGCGTAGTGTAAAGAATCATTGGCATCCGCGAACACCGATGCAATAATGCGGGGGGTTCCAAGCTGGAAATTACTTGACTTCTGGAGAACTGCGAATGGCAGATATCAGTGGTGCGCCTTATCTTCCTTCCATTTGCGCTGTCGGCGTTCGCATCATGAGGCAACCGACATTTCATCGATGGGTGGTGGTTGAGTGGTGTAAATTCCGTTTGGCATTAAGAACCGGACTCACCGATGTCAAACCTCCCAGCTTGGCTCATCACCGCCAACCCCAAGTCTTCTTTACCGATATGGGATCACTCAGCGGATATTTCTTCCCAGAGCAATTGGCACACCGGCTGACTTTACGAGATCCTGAGAGATATTCTTCAGACGGAGCTACCCTTATCATGTTCTGCCTCAGCGGTATCGAATGCACCGGCTACGTGCGTGACAACCAGCTTGAGGAACATACCGCCGGAGGAGCTCGTCAATGGATCACTTTAAATAACGTCTCTATGAGCTCTGATCACTTTGTCTACTACGTGGAAGCTCATCAAGAATCGGATGGCTCCGAGCGTAGACCTTTATGGTTCCTTGCCAACCCTAATCTTGAGAACGAGGCATTCTGGGAACTCGTCGTATTGATGGACAAACAGTCTCGCGAGAGTAGTGGTGCGCAATCACCTGCCACCCCTCTCGAGCTCAATCTGCTATATGATGATCTTGAGGACCATGAGCCTTGATTCTTACGTGGAGACATGTGGACATCCTGATCAAGACCCACTAAACTTCGGACCCATTCAATGGCCCATCTGCTCGTGCACAAGAAGGGCTTAACCAGTGGCGGACGTTCAGGACTATTCCAACATCATCGTCGAAAAACTGTCACTCACGCAACAGGAAGCTTTCGATTCCCTTGATCGACTTGCCAAGCTCTATTATGCCCTCATCCCAGTGGAGCGTGAAAAAATGGCATTGGGTCTAGCGAATGCCATCGGCCGTCTGAAGGAAGCTCCCTACGTCATGGCCGATGCGATTCATCTCGCATACCATCTCGAACTATTTACCGATGCAATGGATACAGCCATTTTGGGCGCTGTTAGTGAGCGCTTGCTCAATGAGACCACTGTTGGAAAAGAATGCGCTAACTACACCGCCTACCATCCTAACGGTGCTTTCCTCCTCGCTCATTGAAGGTACTTTTAGACGAAACCGCCTACTTGTCTTGGCGAGGAAGGGGCCGCATCAAGTCGATGCGGCCCCCTTCGATAATTCATGGCTTGGTCGGCTCGACGACGCTTACTCGCCGGCGGTGGCGCCGACCGGGGCATCGATGGCCGTGGACGCGGGCGCGGCGGTCCGCACCGGCACGGGCGTGCCCTCAACCCGGAGGTCCGGCAGCCAGTGCAGCCAGCGCGGGAGGTACCAGTTGCGGTCGCCGAGCAGGGCCATCGCCGAGGGCACGAGGATCGAGCGGACGATCGTGGCGTCGAGCAGCACCGCCACCCCGAGCCCAAAGCCCATCTGCTGGAGCATCACCAGCCGGCCCGCCGCGAAGCCGCCGAAGACGGCGCCCATGATCAGGGCCGCGCCGGTGATGATCTTGGCCGTGGAGTGCAGCCCGACCGCCACCGATTCGGTGTTGTTGCCGGTCAGGTCGTAGTGCTCCCGAATCCGGCTGAGCAGGAAGACGTGGTAGTCCATGCTGAGGCCGAAGAGCACGCAGAAGAGGAAAATCGGGATCCAGGCTTCGATCGTCGGCGTCTGCTGGAACCCGAAGAGGTCGTTGCCGACGCCCTTCTGGAAGACCAGCACCAGCAGCCCGTAGGCCGCGCCGACGGAGAGCAGGTTCATCACGATCGCCTTGGCCGAGACGACGACCGAGCGGAAGGCGAGCAGCAGGAGCAGGAAGCTCAGGCCGAGCACGAAGGCGATCACGAGCGGCGCGTAGCCGGTGGCGAGGTCGAAGAAGTCCTGGTTGAAGGCGGTTTCGCCGGTCACGTAGACCTCGACGCCGGACCCATCGAAGGCGGCGGGCACGACATCGCTCCGCAAATCCTGGATGACCTCATAGGCGCGGGCGTCGTTGGTGGGCATGTTGAGCGTGGCGTCGAGCAGCGCCACATCGCCGTCGCCATTCCAGCGCGCCCAGTTCTCTTCCGGAATCGTCAGGAAGGCGGGTTTCGTGCCGTCGCCATCGGGGACGGTTTCGGCGGCGAGGGCCGCGCGCAGGGTGTCGATGCCAGCCTGGGCCGACGCCTCGTCACCCTCGACCGCGAACTGGACCACGGCCAGCCGGCCCGCGAAGCCCTCCTCCTCGAGGATCTCGAAGCCCTGCTTGACGGTGCTGTCGCTCGGCATCGATTCGACACCGGCGAACCCGGTATTGATGTCCAGGTACGGCACCGCGACCAGCAGCAGCAGGGCGACGGCCGTGACCACGCCGATGATCGGCCGGGCCATCACGGCCCGGGTGATCCGGCCCCAGAAGCCCTTGTAGACAAGCTCCAGGTTGTGCGGATCGTCGGCGGCGTGTTCCGCCGCGTACGCCTCGTAGTTGCGTTTGCGCGGCCAGTCGATCCGGTCCCCGAGCAGGCTGAGGATGGCCGGCACCAGGGTCATCGCGGCGAAGACGGCGACGATCACGACGACGATCGCGCCAATCGCCAGCGCCCGAAAGATCGAGGCGGGCATCAGGAACATGCCCATCAGGGCGAGGACGACGGTGCCGCCCAAAAAGGCGACTGACTTGCTG
>JACCYX010000084.1 GCA_013696265.1 Chloroflexia bacterium | reverse complement strand
GCGCCGGTCGCCGCAACCTCGATCGGGTCGAGGGTCTTGACGGTTGCCTGGGTGCCGACCGGCATGAAGACCGGGGTTTCGATGACCCCCCGCGTGGTCGCGATCCGACCGCGGCGGGCGAGCGTTTGCGCGTCTTCAGCGAGCAGGTCGAACTTGAAGCGTCCACCGGACGACTCACTGGACGCGATGGACCTACGGCGCGCAGTCTCATCGACCAGCGCCGAACCGGGGATTGTCGCGGGTGGCGCGGAGGAGACGGACATGCCCGGCCGCTAGGCCCACGGCCGGGTGTAGCCGGCGTTGCGGCGGCGCTGGCGGGCACGGCTCAGGGCATCGTCGGACGCGCCGGATGCAACGGGCGACGGGCCGTCGTCGTCAACGAAGCCAGGTGAACGATCGTTGGAGGCCCCCCCTGATCGAGGGGTCGGGTCGCTGATCATCGACGGCACGGCCTTGCGGGCGCGTTTCGCGCGCTCGACCGGAGCCGGCTCGAACAGGGACATATCGGCGGAAGGGTCCTCGCGGGAGGCGACCGGCGTGGGCGCCTTCTTCGCGGCGGTGCTCTTCGCGGTCGTCGTCGTGCTCGATGTCGACTTCGCGCCCGTGGTCTTCGCGCCGGAGGTAGATGCGGCGGACTTGGCGCCCGTCTTGCTGGATCCGGTCTTCGACGTCGAGGTGGTCCTGGAGGCCGACCCCGCCTTCGACGCGGTCCCGGTTTTGGAAGCCGACCCCTTCGAACGGCCCGTCACCCCTGAGTTCTTGAGTCCGAGATCCTTCTTGACGCTGTTGGTGACGGAGTTGACTTCCTTGGTCATGCCGCCGAGTTCGGCGCTGAGACCGCTGGTCATGTCCTTGGCTTCGGCGATGGTTTTCTCGAACTCGCCACTCAATTCGGCCGACATGCGGCGAAAGTCGCGCACGAGCTTGCCAGCCTGGCCCATCACTTCCGGCAACTTTCCTGGTCCGAAAACGAGCAGCGCGATGACCGCGATGACCATCATCTCCTGCGGACCGATTCCCATGATATTCATGCGGCGCTCACCTGGAACCTGTAACGTAACGGCGTCCCCGTGGCGGCCAGAACCTCACTGCAAGCGATCACCACGGCCACCGTGGCACAATGTTCCCTGAAGTATACGGCCACCAGCCCGCAATCGGCGTGGCCGCAACCCGAATGCGATGCCATGCAATTCCTGAAATCCCTCTTCAGTCGAAACGCCTCCAACTCCGACGATTTTCCCGAGGAACCATCTGAGATGCCCGCAACACCCGGCACCCGGCTCGTGATCGGTCTCGGCAATCCCGGCCAACGCTACGCCAACACTCGGCACAACGCCGGCTTCTTCGTGGTCGATGAGCTGGCGCGGCGGTTGGGGGCGCCCGAGTCGCGCAAGCGGTTCAAGGGCGAAGTTTCCGAAGCCCGCCGGGGTGGGGAAAAATTCATCCTGGTCCAGCCGCAGACCTACATGAACGAGAGCGGCGTGACGGTGCGCGAGGCGATCCAGTGGTACAAGCCGGACCTGAGCCAGGTCCTGATCGTGGTCGACGACCTCGATATCCCCTTTGGCGAACTCCGGCTCCGCCAGCGCGGCAGCGCCGGGGGGCACAACGGCCTGAAGTCGATCATCGGCACGCTCGGCACCCAGGACTTCGCGCGGCTACGCGTCGGCATCGGCCGAGGTAAGAACGCGACCATCTCGCACGTGCTCTCCCGCTTTGCGCCTGACGAGGAGGCGAGCCTGCCCACGCTGATCGCCAGCGCGGTGGACATCGTGGAACTCTGGGCCGACCGGGGCGTGATCGAGGCGATGAACATCGCCAACGATCCCGCCAACCAACCCTTCTCCGCGCCGGTGAAGTGAGACAAAACGCCATTCCGCATTCCACCGCGCTCATCGTCGTGTTGTCCCCGTGAACCGGCCTCGGACATCCGCAAGATGCGCGTCAAGCGTAGGCTCATATCATCCGTCGCGTGCGCGTCATCGATCGGGAAGGGACTCTTCATGGTACGTCTGGATCACCTCAACCCCATGCAGCGCTATCTCTGTCACGAGTTCGTCGAGGACTATGAGGACGGCATCCTTTCACGCCGGGACATGATCAGCCGGGTGCTGCACATCACGGGGAGCGCAGCCGCCGCCGCGACCACCCTCACCATGCTCGGGGTCAAGGCTGGTGGCGCGCAGGAGGCGACGCCGGCCCTGCCGGACGGGCCGCAAAGCCCGCTCACGGTGGCTGAGGACGACCCCGCCGTGATCGCCGGCGACATGACCTTCCCCGGCGGCGACGGCCAGACCGTCACCGCCTACCAGGCGATGCCCGCTGGATCGTCCGGCACACCGGATGCCACCTCACCAGCGGCGGTTGGAAGCTACCCGCTGATCCTGATCTGCCACGAAAACCGGGGCCCGACCGACCATATCCGGGACGTCGCCCGGCGCTTCGCGGCCAACGGCTACCTCGCCTCCGCCCTCGATCTCCTGAGCCGCGAAGGCGGCACGGCGGCCGTCGCCGATCCGTCCGAAATCCCGGCGATCCTGACCGATGGCGACCCGGCCCGGCACGTCGCCGATTTCCAGGCGGCGTTGGCCTATTACCAGGACGTGCCGGAGGCGGACACCTCGCGCGCCGGCATGAACGGCTACTGCTTCGGGGGCGGCATCACCTGGCAGGCGGCGACGGTGATGCCCGAACTCCGGGCGGCGGTCCCGTTCTACGGTCCGCCACCGCCGCTCGACGCGGTGCCGGACATCCAGGCGGCGGTACTCGGCGTCTACTCCGACGATCCGGACGACTTCGCCAACGAGGGACTCGAAGAGCTGGAAGCCGCCCTCGAGGAAGCGGGCGTCACCTTCCAGATCAACATCTACCCGAACTCGGGACACGCCTTCCACAATGACACCGGCGCACGTTACTCCGAAGAAGCCGCCCTGGCGGCGTGGGAAGACACCCTGAACTGGTTCACCGAATATCTTGGCTGACACAAGCATCGGGTGATTGTCTGCTCAACCGGGACTCCCCTACCTCTCTCAGGCTACGCCGTTGCTCACGGTGGGACTCGGTTGAATCGAAGTCCGCAAGCTTGGCCGGTTGGGAAGTTCGCGGCAAGGCGGCTGGCGTATACTGATTGTGACAAATGTCTGGACATTCGTTCCGCCAAAAGGAGCAATCAGCCATGACCGCCGTCTCCCTCCAAACTCCCACCCAGCCTGGCAAGACCACCCTCGCTCCGCGCCGGCCGCTCTCGATCGCCGCGATCCGGAAGGACCTCGGCATCTCCCGCGAACGCATGGCGCGCCTGCTCGATGTCAGTTCACGCAGCATCCAGCGCTGGGAAGAAAACAACCAGCTTCCCAGCAACCGCTGGGTGCTGCGCGTGCTGAACGACATCGGACTCATCGTCGAGCTTGGCTCCCTGGTCTTCACCCCGGAAGGCTTCCGGATGGTGATGACCACGCCGCAACCCGGTTTCAATAACCGCTCCGGCCTGGAAGCCATCGAAGCCGGCCAGCCCAACATCGTCCTCGGCGAACTGGCCGGCATGTACGAGGGCTACATCGGAACATGAGCGACGATGCGCCCAGGTTCTCGCCCTGGATTGGATTGGCCTACCGGCACGTTCCGCAACATGCCGATGTCCTGAATTTCGA
>JACCYX010000078.1 GCA_013696265.1 Chloroflexia bacterium | reverse complement strand
CAGGCGCGCACCATCCGGATCCCGGTCCACATGGTCGAAACCATCAACCGGCTGCTCCGCACCAGCCGCCGCATGCAGCAGGAGCTTGGCCGCGAGCCGACCACCGATGAGCTGGCGAAGGAAATGGAGATGACGCCGGATCGCGTGCGCGAGATCCTCAAGATCAGCCAGGATCCGGTTTCGCTCGAAATGCCGATCGGTGAGGAAGAAGACAGCCACCTGGGCGACTTCATCGAGGACCAGAAAATGCCGGCTCCCGCCGACGCCGCCAGCCGCCAGTTGCTGCGGGAACAGGTCGAGGATGTCCTCGGTACGCTTTCCGACCGGGAGCGCGAGGTGCTTTACATGCGGTACGGCCTGGATGACGGCCGTAGCCGCACCCTGGAGGAAGTCGGGCGCCACTTCAACGTCACCCGCGAGCGAATCCGCCAGATCGAGGCCAAGGCGCTCCGCAAACTCCGTCAGCCAGACCGTGCCAACATGCTCCGGGACTACCTGGAGTAGCGCCTCTTCTGTAAGCACTCTGATGACATGCCGGTAGGGGAGGGCTAGCGGTCCCGTGGGAGACGCCTGGCCAGCCCTGATCTTGACCGCGTATGCCCTCCCTGGTGCTCGTAATGGCAACGCGGCGGCGCCCTACGTGTTCCGACGGCCACATCGGGCAAACCGCGCCACCGCGGCATTACGGGAGGTCATACACGGGCCAACACCTCATTGCCGAGATGTCCTCAATGGCCCGTTAGCCCTCCCCTACGAAACCATGCTGGATGCCACCTGTTCAAACGATGCTTGTCATCCGTTTGGACAATGATCTCGTTTACGGCCCAGCGAACATAACGACCCATGCGGTAAGCTATGCCCTGTATCGGCTGACGGTCGACCATGGAACATGGCATGGTTGAACGTTTGTCCAGACCCACCCCTGAATGTGGAACCCAAACGCGGTTGACTGTGTTGGAAAGCCAGTGGGCTTACCGGCGCCGTTCCATGCGCAAGACATAAGAGGAGTTCACCATGCTCGTCGATCAGGCAAAAATCTTCGTGAAAGCGGGCGATGGCGGCAACGGCTCATCCTCGTTCCGGCGCGAAAAGTTCGTGCCGAAAGGCGGACCAGACGGCGGCGACGGGGGGCGCGGCGGCGATGTCATCCTCCAGGTCGCCGGCAACCTGAACAGCCTCCTGCCGTTCCAGTACGTCCAGCACTACAAGGCGGACAACGGTGGCGGGGGAGGCGACCGTCAAAAACATGGCCGCAAAGGCTCGTCGAAGGTCGTCAAGGTCCCGCCTGGAACGGTGGTCTACCTCGACGAAGGCGACGAGCCGATCGCCGACCTCACCGAGCCCGGCGACGAATTCGTGATCGCCAAGGGTGGCAAGGGGGGGCTCGGCAATGTCCACTTCAAGTCGTCTACCCGGCAGGCGCCGCGGATCGCGGAGCTGGGCGAGCCCGGCGAGGAGCGCTGGCTTCGCTTCGAGCTGCGCCTGATCGCCGATGTCGGCCTGGTCGGGCTGCCTAACGCCGGCAAATCGACCTTGCTGGCGGCGGCCACGCGCGCCCGGCCCAAGATCGCTGACTACCCGTTCACCACCCTCTCCCCCAACCTGGGCGTGGTGTCGCTGGGCGGTCCGGGTGGGCAGCAGTTCGTAATGGCGGACATTCCGGGATTGATCGAAGGCGCCGCCGAGGGGGCCGGTCTCGGCCATGAGTTCCTCCGGCACGTCCGGCGCACCAAGGTGCTCGTTCACGTCCTGGATGCCGCCGGTGGGCTCGAAGGCCGCGACCCGCTCGAAGATTTCCGCACAATCAACGCCGAGCTCGCCGCCTTCGACGACGAGATGGGGTCCAAACCGATGCTCGTCGCATTGAATAAGGTGGACCTGGTGGAAGCGCGGGACAACCTGCCCCGGCTGCGCGAGACCCTGGAAGGGGAGGATCACCAGCTCTTCGAGATTTCGGCGGCGACCGGCGAAGGCGTGCCGGATCTCTTCAACGCCGTGGGCGCCGCGCTTCGCGAACTTGCGATCAGGGACGAAGAGGAACGCAAGCAACGGGCCGAAAAGCCGACACGCCGGATCTACACCATCGGCAATGTCGACTCGCGATCCTGGGATATCGAGCGCACCGGCGACGATGCGTTCCAGGTGACGGGTGTCGGCATCGAGCGGTTCACACGGATGACCAACTTCGATCTCTGGGAAGCCACCGAGCGGTTTCAGCGCGTGCTCGACCGCAGTGGCATCTCGGCCGAACTCAACCGCCAGGGCGTGCAGGCGGGCGACACCGTCACTATTGCAACGCACGAACTGGTGTGGGGCGAACAGGACGACGAGGAGGACGGGTCGTTCGTCGTGCTGGGTAAAGACGAGGAAGCCGAATACGAGTGGCTGGCCGAAGACGACTACTCAGCCGACAAGGTGTAGCGCGGGCTTCAGACAATAACCCAGGGTCCCGCGATCCGTAGGGGCGGACCTGGATCGACCGCAAACCTCATCTGACCCGTCCCGGATCTGGTCGATCCTGTGTCCGCCCTCGGTGGGGGGCCGCAGACACCCTGCTGGCGACCACACGGGCGGACACCCTGTATCACGGTTGGCCAGATCCATTATGCAACCGGGGTCCGCCCCTACGATTTCTGGTTCCGCGACTGGTCATCCGGTTTCCGTATTGCTGCCAAAGGTGCCACGGTATTCCTCCGGCAGCATCGCCGCCACTCGTCCCATCGCGACGTTGATCGCTTCGTCCGGCGTCATCCGCTTGCCATCCGGTTTCAACTCCAGCATGAACGGCTCGCCAAACGTGATCGTCACGC
>JACCYX010000065.1 GCA_013696265.1 Chloroflexia bacterium | reverse complement strand
ATGGAAGGTAGTTCTCCGGGTTTTGGGCCACTCCGTTGACCCTCACCATGAAGTGAGTGTGCGGACCGGTCGAAATGCCCGTGCTTCCAACCGGCCCGATCACCTCCCCCTGGCTCACCGTTTCGCCGGCGCTCACGTAGGGCTGGGAAGCCATGTGCCCGTAAAGAGTTGTGATGCCGTCACCGTGATCGATCTCCACGTAGTAACCAAGACCGCAGTTGCACCAGCCAGCGGTGACCACCGTGCCGCTGCCAGCGGCCAGAATCGGCGTGCCGGAGGGCGCCGCCAGGTCGAGACCGTCGTGCAACGGGCAGCCATAGTCTTCATTGAAGGAATAGAACCCGAGGTTGCTGCACCCGAACGCCTGGGTCCTCCTGTAGTCGGCCAGCGGATAGATAAATCCGGATGACGGCTCGTCGGTCGGGGCCGCGGTTGGCTCCGGTTCCTGGGGAGCCTCTTCGGTCGGCTCGACGGTCGCCGCTTGCGTCGGTTGAGAGGTGGCGGCGACGGTGGCTTCTTCCTCTTCCGAGAGCGGCGGCTCGGTCGCGGCCGGCGTCGATGTCGCCGCGGCCTCGACCGACGTGATCAGGAGATCCCCATCTACGAAGCCGGTGGCGTTGTTGTTGGTGACTTCGTACCAGCCCGCCTCGCTCGATTCAAACGACACCGGACCGCTGACGACCAGCACGACCTCGCCGTCGGCAAATTCGCCGGTGATCTCCGCCGTGGGGGAGCCGGAGGCGCGAGCATTCAGGCCCGCGCCGGTGCCCGTGAAGACCTGCAGGAAATCGCCCGCCGCAAACCTCGGCGCGGTCTCCCCGGTCGGCGCGGCGGTAGGCTCGGGGGGCATCGCACCGGGCACAGTGGCCTCGGGCGTGACATCCGGCGTCGTGGTCGCGGACGGCGTTTCCGGTGACGTGGGCGTCGCGTCGCCGCTGCTCATCAACTGGAAGCCCGAAATCCAGCCATCGATCCCGTTGACCGTCACCGGCCACCAGCGCGTGCCCGCGTCGTCGTAGACCGTGTCGGCCAGATCGATGCGCAAGCTGATCACGTAGCCGTGGGCGGCCTTGGTCACGATCTCGCCGGTGCTCGACGGTTCGGCCCGGACGTTGACGTTCTGGCCGTTGCCGAAAACCTTCGCGGTCGAGTGGGCGGTCGCCTGTTCGGTGTAGTCGAACGCGACGAGGCGGGACGACACGATCTCGCCGTCGGCCGTCGTCGCCTGGGTCAGGTACTCACCCGAAATCCAGCCCTCGGCGCCATCGATCGTGACCGGCCACCAGCGCACCCCGAAGCTGTCGTAGACGGTGTCGAGGACATCGACCCGCAATTCGACCGTTGTCCCGTCGGCGATATCAGCCAACGATTCGGATTCGTCGAACGGTTCGGCACGGAGGTACACCTGCGCCTCGCCGCCCGCGACGATCGCGGTCAGGCCGGTTAGTTGATCGACGGTTTCGACCGAGATCGTCAGGCCCGATTGGGAATCCGGCGGTGAGGCCGTGCTATCGGCTTGGGCCACCTGGAAGACCGGGAACAACAGTCCCGCCGCCAGCGTCCCGGCCAGTGCGTACATTCGAATCCGTCCCGTCAAAGACGGCGTGCTGGAAGCGGTGGTCACCGCGCCTTCCCTCCTGAGCGACCGAAGTCGTCCCGCATCGATCGTTTCGGATGAGCTGTCCCTGCGAAGTCTGGTCATTGACGTGCTCCCCAGTGCTCTCATCCCGCTCATCCGCTCTCCCCCAAGCCGCCGGCGACTCCATCCAGCGCCGGCTCCGGTCCATCCCGAGAGCGAACTCATTCACGTCAACATCCATACCGGAAGCCATCGCACCATTTCGTTATGAACCGGTCAATCAGGGTTGTCGGGACCGAGCGGACCGCGTCCGCCGTGGAACCGCTCATCGCCAGGTTGAGCGCATCAGAGCCGGTTCCCGTTTCGGCCACACCTGATTATCGCCACCGGACGTCGATCCTGCAAAGAGTGTACGTACACTTCTAGTCTTTGCCGTCGACCTGGCACTCACGCCAGCGTCCTTGTCAGGCATGTACGAACACTACCATCACGGCCCAAACGTGACAATCTGTACGTACGCTTGGTTCGTTCACGCTTACCCCACCGCCGCCCGCTTTCCCGCCAGCGGGTGACCGCGACTCGGACTCGCCTTGACCGCCGTTGCGCGGCAATTCCGCCAGATCGCCGGTCCGGTGGTATACTTCCGCGCTGTCGATAAGGTGGTCGATGCCCGGTTTTGTCGTGCCCGGCACAGGGTTTCCCCCGTCCCGGCATCGACGCATCACCCGTCCACGTGATGACCAACTCCATCAGAATCCATTGACGGAGATGTACACAGCGACAAATTGGACCGAAAAACCCGGCTTCGGAGCCGTTCGGCCACGATGCCGGGTCACATGGGATGATGAGTCGTACCCTGTCTTCGGATTGGGGTGAGGATTGGAAAAACAGGAATAGCAACGAAGGGAAGCGGTTCGCGTGAAATTGAATGTGGAGCGAAAACCCGAGAGTCTCGTCGTGCTGGACATCACCGCCGACGACGATGAGTTCGCCGAGGCGATGACCAGGGCCTACCGCAAGGTCGCCAAAGATATCCAGATGCCGGGCTTCCGCAAGGGCAAGGCCCCGCGCAACGTGATCGAGCGATTCTATGGTCGCGAGGTCTTCCTGCGCGAAGCGGCCGACGAGGTGATGGACAAGCTCTATCGCCAGGCCCTGGAGCAGGAGAACATCACGCCGGTTGGGGAACCGGATGTCGAGATCAACGATCTCGAACCGGTCAACTTCGTCGTCACGATCCCGGTCTTTCCAGAGATTCAGGTCAACGACTACGCCAGCGTCCGCGTCGAACCGGTTGACGCGACCGTCGAGGAGTCGGATGTCGACGAGGTCCTGGATCGTCTCCAGAAGTCGCGGGGCACCTGGGTTGAACTCGACGAGCCGCGCTCGCCGCAAGCAGGCGACCAGGTCACGGTTGATTACGAGGTTCTCGCCGGCGACGAGCCGTTCCAAAAGCCCGTCACCGACGCCGTCTTCGTGCTCGGCGAAACCAATCTCCTGGGCCAGCTTCGCGAGAGACTGGAGGGAATGGCGATCGGGGATACCGAGTCGTTCGAACTCGCCTTCGATGACGACGACGAGACGGCCAGCCAGGAGATTCGCGGCAAGTCGCTCGACTACAAGGTGACGCTCAAGGACATCAAGCGGCGGGACCTGCCTCCGCTCGACGACGACTTCGCGAACAAGATCAACGAGACGGAAACCCTCGAATCGTTGCGCCAGCAAATCCGGGACGACATCCACGTCGGCAAGACCAACGACGGCCGCACCGGTGTGGTCAACCAGATCATCAACGCCATGGCCGAACAGGCCGGCATCGATCCGCCCACCGTGATGGTTGGGGAAGAGATCGATCACCAGCTCAACCACCTCAAGGAAGACCTCCAGCGCAGCAACACCCCATGGGAGGGGTATCTGCGTCTGCAGGGCAAGACCGAGGAGGACCTGCGCGAAGACTTCCGGCCTGAGGCGGTCCGGCGGCTCCGCAATTCGCTCTTCCTCCAGGCCGTCGCGAAGCAGGAGACGGTGGAGGCGACCGACGAGGACATCGACGCCGAGATTGCCCGGTTGGCGCCTCCCAGCCCTGAGGGCGCCGACGAGGCGGTCGCGGACCAGGCGGCCCGGATGGCGCAGTTCTACCAGAGCGACTATTTCCGGAACATGCTTCGCAACGAACTGTTCGAGCGGAAGCTGACCGAACGCCTGATCGAGATCGCCACCGAGGGCCGGGGCGCGGTGCTCAACGGCTGGGTCGCCCCCGAGCCGGTCATCGATGCCGACTCGGAGGTGATCGAGACCGAAGGCGACGTCGTCGTCGATGACGCCGTAGGCGACGAGACTATTAACCCGGAAGACGCCGCCGTCATCGAGGAAACCATGGCCCTTGTCTCCAAGGCGGCCGGGCAGGCGGGCACGATTGGTGCCGGAGCCGACGAGACGCCTGCTGCACAAACCGCCGATTCCGAACCGGGCACCGGCTTTGCCGGCGCGGTCGAGGGAGACGGTTCCAGGGACGCCCCGGACGACTACCCGATCAAGGGCAACGCCGACTCGATGATCTACCACACCCCGGAGAGTGGCTCCTACGCCAACACGATCGCCGAGTGGCACTTCGCGACTGAGGATGACGCGGTCAACGCCGGGTTCCGGCCGCCAGCGAACCAGAAGCGTGGTGAAGCGACCGCAGCCGGTAACGCCAACGAAGAAGCCTGAGCCCTGAGCTCAGGCGGATCCGCGATCGACCGGGGAGTTGTCCAAAGGGACGCTCCCCGGTCGTTTTTCCATTGTCCGGAAGTCGAACGAGCGTCTGGCTCGCGTCCAGGTCAGCGTGGTCATCAGCAGGGCCACACCCCAGAGCACGAAGAGCGGCTCCCAGAAGAGTCCCGTCATCCCGATCGAATCCCGGCCCTGGGCGTCGCCCCGGCAGCCCGCGAAGGGACATTCCCGGACACCGGCAAGGATGAGCGA
>JACCYX010000053.1 GCA_013696265.1 Chloroflexia bacterium | reverse complement strand
TCGGGGCCCTCACGGTGGTGGTCATGCTGGCCGGGGCGGTGGGGGTGCGCTTCTTCGACCGGGGCGTCGAGGGAGCGCCGATCCAGAGTTTCGGTTCCGCCCTCTGGTGGTCGGCGGCGATGGTGACTACGATCAACAACGAGTTGTACGCCGTCAGCACCGAGGCCCGGGTCCTGGCCATCCTGATGCGGGTCTTCGCCGTCAGCGTCTTCGGTTACATCACCGCCTCGATTGCCACGTATTTCATCGGCACGGCCCAGGCCGAACCGAAAGAGGGGAACGACATCGCCGCCCTCCGGGCCGAAATCGCCGCCCTCCGCCAGGAACTCGCCGCCGCCCGGCGGGAAGGGGGAGCCGCCGATCCGAACCTACAATCCGATTCCCCTGGCGGGTCCAACGTGTCGAATCCTGTCGGCTGAGCGGAAAGTGACCGCCCTAAATCCGGGCCTGGTGGGTTCCCAGTTCCCGCTGCTTCGCGGCAAGCTGTTGGTGGAGCGTGGCCATTTTCGCTTCGTTCGCCTTCGGCGATTCCGAGCCGCCACTCGCGTTCATGGCATCGTTGAGGTCGGAGATCTCGTGCTGGATGCGGCGGATGTCGTCGTTCAGACGGTTGACCTCGCTGGCGCGGTGCGTTCTCGCGTCTTCGGCGCTCCGCCTGGCCCCGTCAACTGAGGGCGATGAATTCGAAGGCATGAGCCGTTTGCTCCAGGTGCGCAGTGCGTTCAGCATGACGTGATTCCTCGGAAGTGGGATGGCGGCAGGTTGGCGTTGCCCTAAGTCTAGCCGGTCCAGTCCATACCGGCGATACGGCATTCCCGCGGCTCCTGGATCGCCGGCGAGTGCCGGGTGGCTTGCTCGATCCCGCGGCGGGGGCGATGGATGGCTTTGGCACGGTTCCCTTGTCCGTGTATGCACCATGACGCGCTACTGGTGGCCGGACCGCAACGAGGTGGCATACTGGATCGAAGACGATCATCATGCTGATCGGGATGCGCACCTATGCTCGATACTGAACGCCGGCAGCAACTTGTGGAACTTGTCGAACAACGCAATAGCCTGACCGTAGCTGAACTCAGTGACTACTTCAAGGTCAGCGCGGCGACGATCCGGCGCGACCTGAGCCAGCTCAGCCAGCGAGGCATGATCGAACGCGCGCATGGCGGCGCCGCAAAGAGAGTGCGGGTGGCCGCCGAGATGCCCGAGCCGCCCTTGCTCAAGCGGTCGTCGCTCCAGTCAGCCGAAAAGCGGCGGATCGGCAGGGCGGCGGCGGCACATGTGCATGATGGAGAGACCATCATCATTTCCAGTGGCACGACCACCGCGGAAATGGTGCCGTATCTGGCTGACCGCCACAGTTTGACGGTCATTACCAACGCGCTGAATATCGTGCTTGCGCTCGCGCCCTTCTCCAGCATCACGGTGATCGTGCTGGGGGGCGTCCTGCGTCACTCCGAGCTTACCGTGCTTGGCTCGCTGGCTGAGGACGCCATGGAAAATCTCCGTGCCGACAAGCTCTTCATGGGAAGCCCCGCCATCCATGCCGATTACGGACTCTCAGCCGAAAACTTCGCGGAATCGCGAAGTGACCAGACGCTCATGAACGCATCCCGCGAGGTGATTGTGCTGGCCGATCACACCAAGTTCGGACGAGTCGCCACCGTCCGCGTGTCACCGCTCAAGCGAATACGGCGGATCATCACGGGAATCGAAATCGCCTCGAACGACGCCCACTTGCCGAACGAACAGGATGTCGTCATCGAACTGGTGTAAGCACCCCGATTCCACATGCAAGCATATGCAATCACAAATGATCATGCGGGGTATTGACATGTTCGCGCGTTCGTGAAAGACTCGGGAGTACTCAGTGAAGTCGTTTCGCGGATGGCGTATGCCCCTGGGCGGGCGGTGAGACATGCGCAATCGCGATTGATGAAAGGATGAGCACTCCGGGTCCGGCTGGCGATGAGCATGACGATCCATGTTCATCTCTCCAAGATTTCGTGATACAGGAGAGTGTTTCCATGACTTCTGGTGAACAACTTGATCGACGTCGATTGGCCAAGCTGGCGGGCGGCGCGGCGGCGTTGTCGCTCGCGGGCCCGATCCGGGCGGGCGCGCAGGATGATGCCGCGGCGACGGAAGCCGCCAACGCGACCGCCACCGCCGAAGCCGAGGGCGTTCAGGTAACGACCGAGGAAGAGGGCAAGGTCAACGTCTCCTGGTGGACTCACAACAACCCGGCGTTCGTGCAGGCCAACACCGATCTCATCACCCGTTTCGAGGAAGCGAACCCTGACATCCACATCGTCTACCAGCATTTCCCGTACGAGGTCTTCGTGCAGAAACTGCAAACGGGATACAGTTCGGACACCGTGGCCGACATCCAGCAGATGTTCGGTACCTGGGTCACCGAGTACGCCCGGTTCGGGCTGCTCGATCCCGTGCCGGAGGAGATGGCCGCAACGATGGCGGAGCGTTTCTGGCCCGCCTCATATGGTGCCTACGAACTGGACGGCGCCTTCTACGGACAACCCAAGGAATACAACCTGGAGAATGGCGGGCTGCTGGTCAACCCGACCCTGATCGAAGCGGCGGGATCGGCGGAAACGCCGGTCGAGTGGCAGGCGATGGTCGATCTCGCCGCCAGTGCCGCGACGTGGGATGGCGAGATCCTGACCCAGGCGGGGCTTGCGTTCATCAACACCGACACGATCACCTTCACCTACCTCTCCATGATCCTCCAGCAGGGCGCGAACTATTTCGCCGAGGATGGCATGCACGTCAACCTGCAGAGCGATGCCGCCAGGCAAGCCTGGCAGGATTTCACGGCGCTCGTGACCGAATACCGGGTCGACAACAGCCAATCGTACACGGCCGATACGCACGAACTCTTCTTCCAGGGCAGGGCGGCGATGTGCGCGAAGGGCCCGTGGGCGATTGCGGTGGGCCAGGAGCAGTTCCCAGATCTGGAGTTCCGCTACGACCCGATTCCGCCCTACGCCGGAACCGAGCTCCGGTTCGCCGCGGAATCCGGCTGGGGTGAAGTCGTCAACGCCGGCATCGACGACGAGAAGAAGGCCGCGGCCTGGGCGTTCATCGACTTCATGCACCAGGACGACAACCTGCGCGAATGGAACCAGGCGACATTTACCGTGCCTTCGCTGCAATCGCTGAACAACGATCCGGCGCTGCTCGAAGCGGCGCCCGGCCTTGCGACCTCGTTCGCGGCGCTCCCTCACGGTCAGTGGATCGGTCAAATCGGCGACCGCGACCGCTTCTTCGCCACGCTGCTCAACGCCTACATCAGCGTTGACATCGACGAGGCGAGCCCGGAAGACGCGCTCGCCAATGCCGAGCAGGAGATCAACGCCATGATCGACGAAAACCTCGGTCCGTAGCCGGCAATTGCTCGAGACCGGATCGCCGGGCGACATGGCACGGCGATCCGGTCTGTCTCTCGTTCGTCTCACGGCATCCATGCCAACTCGCTGGCATGAGGAGCGGTTTCACCATGGTTTTACAGGTTGGCGGCGCCCGGATCGATATCGAGCGCTACCGGCGCGACGGGTATCTCACGGCTGAATCGGCCCTCTCGCCGGACGATCTCCAGCGCCTGCGCGTGGCTTCGGATGAGGTGCTCGCGCTCTGCGCGTCGGATCCGGAACGCTACCGGCGCCGGATCGAGTGGGAAAGCGATCATCTCGATCGGGAACATGGCGTTGGCATGGAACGCGTGATCCGGAAGCTCGAGCCGGTATCGGATATTGCGCCGTTGTTCGGCGAATACGCCTTTCATCCCGGTATCGTCGATCCGCTGCGGCGCATCTTCGACGACGACGTGTCGCTCTTCGAGGACAAGCTGAATCTCAAATTGCCCGGTGGCTCGCCGTATCCATGGCATCAGGACTGGGCGTGTTGCTGGCGGGCGCACACCGACGAGCTGATCACCTGCTTCATCTATCTCGACGATGCCGATGAGACGATGGGCTGTCTCCAGGTGATCCCCGGCAGTCACGAAGGCAAGCCGATCCTGCCCTTCAAGGAGGGCAGCCACTTCGAGATCGATCCGGCCGCGGTCGATACCGCCAAGGCGGCGCCCGTGCCGCTGAAGGCAGGCGGAATGATTTATTTCGACCCCTACCTGCTCCACTACTCTGACTTCAATACGTCCAGCAAGCCACGCCGCACCATGATCTTCACCTACAACCCAGCTCGCCTCGGGTCCATCAACGAGGGCCGGTTTCCGGATGATGGAAGAGCGTAGCGCGCGGTTGGAGGAGGGAATTCCGTCCCGCTGGATAATCCGGCGCAGTCGGTTAAATGTCATCCCGTTTCGCCGCGGCGAAGAGATTCCTCGTGCCTCGGAATGACAATCAAGGTCGGTGGCGCCTCCCGGCGGAATGACCATTAACCGGCTATCGCTACGCTACGCCAGGTATGTAGGGGCCCGATTCGCCTCACCAAAGCGCCGGTTCAGGATGACAGGCGCGACGGTTGCAATTCGTGACTCGCGCCACGACAGGGGGTTGGATGGCAGCCGTAACCGGAGAACCACTGATCAGGAAGAAGACGCGGATCGGGAACCGCGCGCCGGGACACGCCAGCAGGATGCGGTTCGTGGCGATCTCGCTGATTCCGATCCTTTCCCTGCTGGTGGTGTTCTCGCTCTTGCCGATCGGAATCGCGGGCTGGCTGAGCTTTCACCGCTACAACCAACTGGCGCCGACCGCGCCCTGGATCGGGTTGCGGAACTACGAATTCGCCTTCCAGACTGATCCATTCTTTCGCAACGCGCTTGAAAACACGCTGAAGTATGCCCTCGTTGCCGTACCGGTGAATATCGTGCTCTCACTGCCCATCGCGCTCGGGCTGAATCAGATCAAGCGATTCCGTGCCGTGTTCCGAACCGCCTTCTTTATGCCGGCGGTGGCTTCGGCGGTGGCTGTCTCGTTGCTGTGGACCACGATCTACGATCCACAGGCCGGTTGGCTCAACGCTTTCATGAACCAGGTGGGCCTGAGTTCGCAACCCTGGTTGCGGGATCCGGACCTGGCGATCTGGTCCGTACTGGCCGCCGCCGTCTGGCAGGACCTTGGTTACAACATCCTCATTTTCCTGGCCGGTCTCCAGGGTATTCCAGATGACTTCTACGACGCGGCAAAGGTCGATGGGGCTGGCCCATGGCAACGGTTCCGCGGCATCACGCTGCCGCTGCTCCAGCGTACGACGGTCTTCGTGCTGGTGCTGACGATGATCTCGTACTTGCAGCAATTTACCCACATCCAGGTGATGACCGGGGGTGGACCGATCCGCAGCAGCGAAACCCTGGTGCTCTACATCTATGGCAAGGGATTCCAGGATCTCCAGATGGGCTACGCCGCGGCGATGTCGATCGTCCTCATGGGCATCATCCTGTTGATCACGCTGGTGCAGCTCCGCTTGCTGCGATCACGCTGGGAGTACTGATCATGACCATGACGCACGGGCCCGCGGCCGGGTCACTGCTTCGTCAACGCCGCTACCGGACAATCGGGATGGGCGTGCTGTACACGCTCTTCTCGCTGGTGGCGATCCTCTTCACATTGCCGTTCTTCCTGATGCTCTCCAGTGCGTTCAAGTCGTCGGCGGAGATCTTGCGGGTTCCGCCAACCCTGTTTCCGGCGGATCCATCGTTCGACGCCTTCCGTACCGTCCTCAACGACGCCCCATTCTTCCGCTGGTTCGCGAACAGCCTGCTGGTGTCGAGCACAATCACCTTGCTGGTATTGTTCACCTGCTCGCTGGCTGGCTACATCTTCGCGAAGTTCCGGTTTCCGGGTCGCGATGTCATCTTCGTCGTACTCCTGATGACGATGATGGTGCCGTTTCCGGTGCTCCTGATTCCGTCCTACCTGGTGGTCAACGAGCTCAATCTCATCAACTCGCTGTGGGCGCTGATCGTCCCCGCCATGGTGAGCGCCTTCGGGATCTTTCTGATGCGCCAGTTCATAGCGGGGATCCCCAATGACCTGATCGAGGCGGCCCGGCTGGACGGCGCACCGGAGTGGTCGATCTACGCCCGGATCATCGTCCCCCTGGCTCGTCCGCCGATGGCGGCGTTGGGCATCTTTACCTTTCTCGCGGCCTGGAACGATTACCTCTGGCCGCTGATTGTGATCAACGATCTGGAGAAAAGCACGTTGCCGTTGGCGCTGACATTCTTCAACAGCCAGCATGCCCAGCGTTACGACCTGGTCATGGCGGCGGCCTCGATGGCGGTGATTCCCGTGATCATCGTCTTCATCGTGTTCCAGCGACAGATCGTCAATGCGCTGGTGCTGGCCGGCCTGAAATAACCGGCAATCGGAGTTGAGGAGAACATCCACCCATGACCGCCATCAAGATCGTGATCATCGGGGCCGGGAGCACCGAGTTCACACCGGGCCTGCTTGCGGACCTGGTTGCTTCGCCCGATTTGCGCGACGCCGAGGTTGCGCTCGTCGACATCGACCCATGGGCAGTCGAGACCATGACCCGGCTGGCCCAACGCCTGGCGGATGAGCGTGGCGTCGGGCTGAAGGTGTCAGGCACGACCGACCGGCGCGAGGTCTTGCCCGGGGCGGATTTCGTGACCACCACGATTGCCGTGGGCGGGGTGCATGGGTGGGAAACCGATGTCAGGATTCCCGAGAAATACGGGGTTTACCAGACGGTTGGAGACAGCGTTGGGCCGGGCGGCGTTTTCCGGGCGCTGCGGCATGTGCCGGAGATCGTGGCGATTGCCAGGGATATGGAGGATCTGTGTCCCGACGCCTGGCTCTTCAATTACACCAATCCCATGTCGACCATCGTCCGTGGCGTGCAGAAGGCGACGTCGATCCGGTGTGTCGGGCTCTGTCATGGTGTGCTCCATACTCGCGAGGTCATCGCGCGCGACCTCGGATTCCGGACCGAGGATGTCAACGTCGTCTTCGCGGGGGTCAACCATCTCTGCTGGCTGCTCGATGTGCGCCACAACGGCGACGATGTGTACCCGCGGTTCCGTGAGTTCCTGTCCTCTGGCCTGGCGAATCCACCGGACGACACGGTCGACGATCCGTACGATGCCTTCCAGCATGTCAGCGCCTGGCTGACCTCGCTGTACGGGCTCTTCCCGTCCCCGGGCGATCGTCATGTGGCGGAGTTCTTCCCCTGGTTCCTGCGGATGGATGGCGGGAAGCTGCAATACGGCACGCAATCGGGGCTCGACATGACGAACCGCATCTTCGCCACAAAGGACACGACGCGGGAGCGGCTGCGCGCCCAGGCGGATGGCCTTGAGCCCCTCGATCCGGAACTTCTGGAGGAGGCGCGCGAGGGCGAACGGCTCATCCATATTATCGACGCCATTGTGCACGATCGAATCCTCCCGGAACTCGCCGTCAACGTGCGTAACGACGGCCTGATCGTAAACTTGCCGCCGTGGGCGATTGTCGAGGTTCCGGGCCAGATCAGTGGTTTCGGCGTGCGCGGCGTCGGTGTTGGCGAGTTGCCCGAAGGGATTGCCGGCATTCTTCGGCAGCGTATCAATCAACAGGAATTGACCGTCGACGCGGCGCTTTCGGGCGACCGCCAACGTACCGTGCAGGCCCTGCTCGCCGACCCCCTGATGGCGAATGTTTCGGTCGAAGCGGCCGAGGCGATGCTGGACGAGGTGATGGAAGCCCACCGCTCGCGCCGGCATCGTAGGCCGGATCCTGGATCATGAACTGCCTGGCGATCACCTTGAACGCGGCCGTGGATGCCACGTACGTTGTCGAACGATTCACCTCTGGCGGCGCCAACCGGGTTGTCCGCAAGCACGAAATGCCAGGCGGCAAGGGGAACAACGTGGCCCGCGTGCTCGCCGCTCATGGCCATGCCGTGGTCGCCACCGGGTTCCTGGGCGGCGAGCACGGCAGATTCATCGAGCGCGGTCTGCGGCAGGCGGGGATCGAGTCCCGATTCGTTTGGTTGGCTCGGGGCGTATCGCGAACCTGCCACACCGTTCTCGACCGGGATTCCGGCGAAGCGACCGAGATTCTCGAGGCCGGTCCCGAGGTCGATGAAGACGATTGCGAGCGATTGCTGGAGCGACTGCCGCCATGGATGGGTTCGGCTGATGTGGTGGTGATCTCGGGGAGTGCGCCAGCCGGAGTCACGCCGGCATTCCTGGAACGGCTGGCGATGGTGGTTCGGGCCGGGCCGGGCCGGATGCTCGTCGATGCCAGCGGTCAAACCCTGGTCTCGTTGCTCACCGCCCGGCCCGACCTGATCAAGCCCAACGAAGCCGAAATGCGGTCACTGATGGGACGATCCGCCTCGCTCGATGATCGGGTTGCTCACGCCAAGGGTGACCTGCTCGGTCAGCGGATGGCACCTGGGGCAAACGTGCTGATGTCGCTCGGTGGTGCGGGCGCATTGCTGATTTCGGAAATCCGTGTGTTGCGGGCGCGGGCGCCCGCGGTAGAGGCCGTCAACACGGTTGGATGTGGCGATGCCCTGCTGGCCGGGTATCTGCACGGCCGGTTCGGCGGTTTGGACGATGTGGAGTCGTTGCGGGAGGCCGTGGCCTTTGGCGCGGCGGCCGCCCTCCAGGAAGTGGCGGGAGTAACCACGACGTGCGACGTGCGGCGGTTGCGGCCGGAGATAGATATCATCGAGTTCGGTCGGTCTTCCGATACGCGGCGGATGCTATGAGGGAACACGACATGAGCCTGACCTACGCGGAAGTCCTGAATCAACCGGCCTCATGGAAAGCGGCTCTTGGGCACGTCCCGCCAGTCTGGGCCGGAATCGCGCAATCGCTCGACATCGATGCAATCTCCCATGCCCTGTTCATGGGTTCCGGAACCTCGCTCTATATCGCCCAGGCGGCGGCCCAGAGCTTTATGGAGATCACCGGAACGACGGCGACGGCGGTGCCGACATCCGAAGTCTTCCTGTCATCCGCGACAACGGTGCCCAGATCCGGCTCGGTGCTGGCGTTCGTGATTTCCCGATCAGGCACGACGTCCGAAGCGCTATTGGCGGCGGATTTTCTCCGGACAACCCATTCCCATGTGAAGACGATCGGGATTACCTGCAATGCCGGTACCGGGATGGCGGCGCGATGCGATGCCTGCATCGAGTTGTCATTCGCCACCGAGAAATCGGTCGTGATGACGCAATCGTTCACGACCATGCTGCTCACGCTGCAGATCGTGGCCTCTCTGATCGCCAGTAACGACGCCATGCTCGAGAATCTGGCCCGGTTGCCCGATGCGTTCGGCGATCAACTCGCCGACGTGGATCGACTGGCCCAGCGACTCGGATGGTCACCGGTATTCGACAAGACGATCTACCTGGGCCTGGGGCCGAATCAGGGACTGGCCGAGGAGGGCACGCTCAAGCTGAAAGAAATGACCCAAAGCGCGTGCGAAGCCTATAACCCGCTTGAGTTTCGGCATGGTCCGATCTCGATCGTGGATGAACGGACGCTGATCGTCCTGTTCGAGGGCAGGCGGGAACGAGCTTATATCGCGGATGTCGAACGGGACCTGAAGCGCCACGGGGCACATGTTGTCGCGGTCGGACCCTACCCCTCCACAGGCGCCGATGACAGCCTGGTCGTTGGCGCCACGTCGAGCGATCTGGCTCGGTGCCTGCTGTACCTGCCCTTTGCCCAATTGCTGGCCTACTACCGGGCGCTCTCGCTTGGGCTCGACCCGGACAAGCCGCGCAACCTGAGTTCCGTCGTGGTGCTCAATGTCCGATGAGCTGGAGCGGCCGATCGCCATTGTCGGTAACCTGAATGTCGACCAGATCGTCTCGACGGTCACGCGCTTTCCGGAGTGGGATGAGGAATTGATCGTCCAATCGTCGCGGCTAGAACTGGCGGGCACCGCCGGCTATCTCGCGTTGGCCGCGCGCAGGCTGGGTCTGCGCCCGTTCGTGGTGTCGACCGTTGGCGCGGACGCCAACGGCGACTTTCTCCGGCGGGAACTGGCCGTGGCTGGAATCGATGACACCGGTGTCGAGACCATTCCGGAGCTGCCAACGTGCCTGGGGATGGTATTCGTTGGCGATCGGGGCCAGCGCGGTATCCTGACCGTGCTTGGCGCACACGAGCGGATGACCGTTGCGGTGGCGGAACGGCATGACGCGGCCGTGTCGGCCTGCGCCGAAGTCTTCCTGTGCGGGAATTTCCTGTTGCCCCGGTTTTCGCCTCGATTGGCGGCCGCGTACGCCCGGCGATTGCGGGCACGCGGTCAGGTCGTGGTGTTCGATCCAAGTTGGGATCCGGGCGGGTGGTGCCCGGATACGCGGGCCGACACGCTTGCCCTGCTCGATGTGGTGAACCTGTTCATGCCGAACGAGGAGGAGCTCTGCCGCCTGACCGGGACGACGACATGGCGGGACGGAGTGGCGGCCATTGGCCCGCGTCCGGATGAAATCGTGGTCAAGCGAGGGGCGAGGGGAGCCGTGTCGGTCACCAGCGACCGGGTGGTGGCGGTGGCGGGACTTCCGGTTGAGGCGGTCAACACGACCGGCGCTGGCGACGTGTTCGATATGAGCTACGTGTATGCGCGGCGCCAGGGATGGGAGACGCGCCAATGCCTTGAGTTCGCCTGTGCCGCGGCGGCCTGCATCGTGTCGCAGACCGGCTCACGCACCTACCCGGATGAGCGCGAAGTGCGTGCGTTCGCCGCACGCATCTCGCCGGGATTGGTCTGATGCTGGCGCCAACCCAGGATCTGCTCAGGGCGGCCATGACGTCTCGCCCCCGGTACGGGGTGCTCGCCCTCAACGTCATTGGCCTGGAGCACGCCGAAGCGATCGTGCAGGGGGCCGAGGCAGAGCGGGCTCCGGTCATCCTGCAAGTGAGCGAGAACGCGATCCGGTATCGGATGGGCGCGCTCGAACCCATCGTCGCCGCCTGCCGGGAACTTGCCGTAGCTTCGAGCGTGCCCGTGGCGCTCCATCTCGACCACGCGACAACCCACGACCTCTGCGTGCGGGCAGCGGAGGCTGGGATGAGCTCGATCATGTTCGATGCGTCGGCCGCATCGGACCAGCGCAATACCAAGCTCACGGCCATCGAGGCACGATGGGCGCACGGGGCGGGGCTGAGCATCGAAGGTGAATTGGGGATCGTGGGCGGCAAGGGAGGATTGGTGACGGTGCCCGGAGGCCTGACCGACCCGCCGGCCGCGATCGCCTACGTGGCGGCCACCGGTGTGGATGCGCTGGCGGTGGCGGTCGGCAGCGAACATGGCATGACCCAGCGGCTCGACCTGCTCGATCTCGACCGGATCGATGCGCTGCGGGAGGCGGTGGATGTGCCGCTGGTGTTGCATGGCTCATCCGGCATCTCCGACCACATGCTGGCCGAGGCCGTCCGGCGCGGGATCACCAAGGTCAACCTGGCGACCCAACTCAACATGGCGTTCACCGCCGCGATCCGCCATTACCTGGACGACCACGAGACGGTGACCGATCCGCGGAGGTACGGTGAAGTTGGCCGCGCGGCGATCGTCGAGATCGTTCGCGACAAGTGTCGCCTGACCGGCGCGGCCGGGAGGGCGTGAACTGGCTCGTACGCGCTACAGACGGCGCTGGAAGGGCTGGACCGCTGGTGGCCGCCGGGCGTGACGCTCGAGATGGTAGGGCACGCTGATCACCACCGTTCCCGGCCGGAAGAGCAGGGCCGCCTTGATCCGCAACGCGGTCTGGTTGTGCAGGATCTGCTCCCACCAGTGGCGCGGCACGTACTCCGGCAAGACCACCGTCA
>JACCYX010000051.1 GCA_013696265.1 Chloroflexia bacterium | reverse complement strand
TCGATCAGCCCGTGGTTCGGGACGTTGCCGTGGATCACCACTGGCCCGCCCGTCTCCATCGCGTTGACGATCATCGCTCCGTATTCGAGCGATGGCGTGAGTTCGGCTTTCAGTTCGTCCAACAGCTTGCGGTCGGAATCCGCCGCCACCCGCGAGGATGACAGCTCGAAATAGTCCCAGCGTTTGGGAATGAAGGCATCAACCCGCTCGTCATCCTTGCGGAAGTACGGGAGGTACTCGCTGGCGTGGTGGCTGGATTCGGTGTGGAAGTAGCCGAACGCCGCCATGATCGAGGTACGCACCTGTTCCGAGCCGCCCTCGTAGTCGGAGTCGCCGCGACCGGCGTCGCTGTGGTCGCCGGTATCCTCCGCCAGGCCGGCCGAGACAGTTCCGGTGAGATGCTTCCTGGCCATCACCTCCCGCAGCCGGGGGTAGAGATCCTCGTCGCCGCGCCGGAAGTGGAGGAACCAGGCCTGGTGATTGATGCCTCCCGTACGGAAGGTGACATCTCCGTACGGCACCCCGAGATGGCGCGCCAGCATCCGCGATGTCCCCTGGACGCTGTGGCAAAGCCCGACCGCGTTGATGCCAAGCTCGCTGAGATACCAGCAGTTCATCGCCATTGGGTTGGCGTAGTTGATCAGCACGGCATCCGGGCAGAGGTCGTGCATGTCCCGCGCGATGCTGGCATAGGCGACCGATGACCGCAGGAAGCGAAAAACGCCGCCCGGACCGAGCGTGTCGCCGACGGGCTGGTCCAGCCCATACTTCCGGGGAATTTCAACATCGTGCGCGTAGGCTTCAATCCCGCCGACCTGGAACGTGACGATCACGTAATCGGCCCCGTTGAGCGCGGCTCGCTGGTCGTCGGTCGCCGCGATCGGGGCCGGGTAGCCGTAGTGGCGGGCCAGCTCACGGGCTGCCGTCGCCGTCCGTTCCGCCCGCTCCAGCGAGAGGTCCATGAGCGCGTACGTCGCCCCCCGCAGGGCCGGGAAGGAGAGCAGGTCGCCCATCAGGCGTAGCGGAAAGACGACGCCTCCGGCGCCAATCATCGCGATTTTCGGCCCAGAGCCCATGAAGGTTTACCCCATTTCTTGGGGCCAACCCGTGTGTCGGCCCGTGATCGGCGTTTGGATGAACCGAGGTGGCCCCTCATCTGGCAGCGGTCGAGCCTGTCTCGACCTGTAGCGAGCGACAGGCAAAGACGAACTTTGCCACTACCGAGGTACAGACGCCTCGCTATACAGCGGCCTCGGCCCAACGCTCGCGCATCCAGGCGGCGGATCGCGGCAGAGCGATTTCGTACGGTCCAGAGAGCACCGCCCCGCCTGGCGAGAAGCACTCGACGCTGACGTAGCCGTCGTAGCCAATCTCCTGGAGCGCCGCGAACGTGGGCCGGGGATCGAGGCAGCCCGCGCCCGGTTCGAGCCGGTTGTTGTCGGCGGTGTGGACGTGACCCAGCCACGCCCCGGCGTCGAGAATCGGCTGGGCCATATCGGACTCCTCGATGTTCATGTGAAAGAAGTCGGCGAGGGCGCGCACGCGCGGGTGATCAACCCGCCGGGCGATCATGGCGGCGTGCCCGACCGTCCGCAGGAAGGTTGCCTCGAATCGGTTGAGCGGTTCGAGGAAGACGGCGGCCCGGCCTTCAGGCAAGCCAGCCGCCCACTCGCCGAACTCAGCGACGGCCTGATCCGTGAGATCGTTCACCCACTCGTCGAGCGCGGCCTTCGACGCGAAACCGCGCGACGGCCGGATTGGCACCGAAACCACCCCGTTCGCATGGAGCGACTCGGCCACCGCCAGCAGGTCCGCCAGACCCGCGAAGCGTTCCCGCCGGAGGGCCGGATCCTCCCGCAACGGATCGTGGTCGCGCGCCGTGCAGAGTGCCGCCACCGGCACCCCGGTCGCCTTCGACGCCGCGTCCGCGTCACGGGCAACGATGGCGAGATCGCTCTCGGGCCGGATCGCGATTTCGACCGCGTCGTAACCATAGGCGCGGGCGTTCGCGAACTGTTCTTCCAGGGTCGCTCCCGGCAGCAAGAAATCCTGCACCGCCAGTTTGAGTTCCGTCATGGTCGATCCTGCTTCCCGCTCGTTCGAAATCGGTGATGCTTCCAGATACCAGCGGTACGGGAAGACGTCAACCGGCTGGCACCAGGACGACGTGCCCTCATCCCGCCAGCGGCACACCCCAGACCATGTCGCCCATTGTCTGGAGCACGACATCGCCGTCCTCGCTCCACGGCTCGACCAGCGCCCGCAATCCGCTATCGAAGGCGTCAGCCGTGCCTGGCGGCATGGTCTCGCGGGAGAGGCTGGACCGGGAATGGAACGACTCGATGTAGTCCGCCAGTGATTGCTGGAACGGCACCGGCGTCGTTTCGTGTCTGCCCTTAACTTCGAACAGGGAGCGACGTTCCAGCTCGGCGATGAGGTCGAATGGCTCGTAGTTCCGAACGGTGGAGTAGATGGCGATCAGTTCGGCCAATCCCTCTCGCCAGGGGGTTGGCCCTTCGGACCGTTGCACGATCGCGAGCATCCCGCGCGGCGCCAGCAGCTCGCGAAAGCGCGGCATGACCTTCTCCCAGTTCATCCAGTGCAGGCTTTCACCGGCGGTGACGAGCGAATATTGCGCTTCCGTGGCAAAGTCCTCCACGCGCGACTCGATCCAGCGCAACCCTGGATGATCGCCGCCCGGCAACGTCCGGGCCCGTGCCAGCATCCGCGCCGACACGTCGACCGCGTCAACCCCGCCCACGCCCGCCACCAGCGGACGGGCGATGTCCCCCGTGCCGGTGCCGACATCGAGGACGATCGCTGCCGGATCGATCACCAGGTCGGCCAACACCTGGAACATCTCTGGCGGGTAGGGCCAGCGCAGCGGGTAGGCGTCGACCACCGACTGGTCCTGGAATCGATCCGCGCGTGCCTGGGTCAGGTGCGGTGGACGCGACATCCGGTATCTCGCTACGTGGCTTTGTCACAGCATTATTGTCATTCCGACGAAGGCAGCGATAGCGGTGGAATCTCGGCCCCGCTGGATACGGCGCAGCCGGTACTCTTGTAGCCCGGATACCGCTATCGCTTCGCTGTGCGGGGGATGTCTCGCAAGCTCGACATGACCATGGAACGTGGCCGCACTGTTCACGCGGACCCTTTCACCAGGTCGGCAAACCGGATGAGGTCGATGTTGCCGCCGGAGAGGATGATCCCCACCCGCTTGCCGGCCACGTCGAGCTTGCCCGCGAACACCGCCGCGGCCGCCAGGCAGCCCGTCGGCTCGACCACGAGCTTCATCCGGCTCGCGAAGAATCTCATCGCTTCAACCAGCTCGGCATCGCTGACGGTCACGATGTCGGCGGCCAGGTTACGGATGATCGGAAACGTATGGTTGCCGAGATGCTGGGTCTGGGCGCCGTCTGCGATGGTCTTCGGGGTCTCGATGTGGACGATCTCGCCGC
>JACCYX010000050.1 GCA_013696265.1 Chloroflexia bacterium | reverse complement strand
ATCGAACCTGCCCTGGAATCCCGCACGTCGCGGCGGCTGACGATCATCGCCGCCGGCGTGGCGGCGTTGCTCGCCGTCTGGGTCATCTGGAAGTTCGGCGGCTTCAACCTGATGGAGACAGTCGTTCCCGACGGCCGGTCACAGTCAGTCGTGAATACATTCGCGACGGTCGACCATCCCTTCCACGCCGTCCGGGGCGAAACCCTGCTCCAGAGCCTACGCGATGGCGACCTGCTGCGCTGGGTGGCGCACCACCAGGGTGGATACCCGGTCGAGTTCTATCCGCTGGGCATCCCGTGGCTCGATGTCGGGCTGTGGGCGCTCTTGCTGGGGCAGTTCCCGATCATCGCCGTCCACACGCTGACAGTGCTGGTGATCTTCGTTCTTCCGGCGCTGGGATTCTGGTGGCTGGCGCGGGGCGACCGGCTGAATCCCTTCGTGCCGGTCTTCGCTCTCGCGATCCAGGTTTCGACGCCGGGGCTGTGGTGGACCGGTGGACTGGTGGAGTTGATCGAATGGGGGCTTGTTGCCAATGTCGGGGGGGCGACCCTCGCGTTCCTGGCGCTGGCGGCGATGACGCGGTTCGCTCTGAGTGGGGGTGCAGCTTTCGGGGTGGCGGCGATGCTGGCCTCGTCGTCGGCGCTTTACACGAACACCCGGTCCGGGATCGCGGTGGCGGTGGCGGCCCTGGCGGTGGTGATTGGCACGTTGTTGAATCGGGACTCCGAATGCACGGTTTCGGTGGTGGTGGTGATCCGGCGGGTGGCGCTGGTGGGCTTGGTGAGCGTGCTGCTCACGGCCCCGCTGCTCATCGCCATGCTTCGCCACGCCGATCTTTACTACTTCGTGAACTACATGGAATACACAGGACTCAGGGATTTCCTGGGTGACACGGTGAGATCGGTCTCAGTACCGCTGCTGGCGGCAGCGATCGCCGGCCTCGCGCTCGCCTTCGTCGCCCGGCGGCTGACCGTGTTGCGGGTGGTGGTCGTGACTGCCGTGCTCTACGTGGGCCTGACGCTCGTGCTCTCCGTCGGGGGGCTGAACGAGGGGCTCATCCAGCAGCTGGAAGCTCCCCGCCTGATGCCGTTCCAGCGCCTGCTGATGATTTACCTCGCGGCGGCGGCGATTGGCTACGGCCTCGACTTCACCGCCCGCAAGGTTGTTCCCAGGTTCCGGCAGCCGGTGGTGGCCAGTCTGCTGGTGCTTTGCGGCGTGGCCACGATCTGGTCGTTCGATGGCGAGTTTGGCGGGACGCCGGAGGACCATGTCACGACTCCCGAGCCGCACGCGCTGACAACCGGGCGCCCGGAGTTCGTGGCGTTCATGGGCATTCTCGCCGAAGCCAACGAGATCGTGCCCAAGGGTCAGGCGATTTACGTCGTTGGAGACCAGCAAAGCTGGTGGCACGAGCAACTCTGGGGACCTTCGCAAGCCGACGCGCCATTCTTCTACGACGACTGGATGTGGTATTGGCGTACCAATTTCGACGCCACCTACGACGCCGGCGAAGGACACTTTATCCCCAATGCCGCCGCGACCTTCACCGCTGATTGGCTGTCAGGTAACGGTATCGGGGCGATCGTCGTCACCAACATGCCGGTCCCTGTGGATGCCACCGATCCCCGCGAGGCGGCGGCCACGAACCCGCTGCTCGCCTACCAGGGAACGGTGGGGCAGTGGGACCTCTATCTCGTGAACAACTCCGAATCGATCGTGACCAATGGCGAGACGGAGCCCACCGGGATGAGGGTCGAGAACCAGTCGATCCGGGCAACTTTCGAGTCGGCGACCGGCGAGGTCGAGATTCGCCGCAATTGGTTCCCCCGCTGGGAGGCATTCGCCGATGGCGAGGAGATCGACGTGGCGCGCACTGACGAGGGCTACATGCAAATCACGGTGCCTGAAGATACCCAGGCCGTCGAGTTGCGCTACGCCGTCACCTGGAGCGATTGGCTAGGACGTGTGGCCGCCGCAATCGGGGTGGTGGCCGTCATCGCGTTCGGGCTGGGCCTCCATCGTCGATCCTGGTTTCCGCGATGGAACCGGAATGGCAATCGCTGATGGCCGCGGGACAGGCACGTCTGGCCGACGGGTGATATGGAAAGACATGAGACTTGGAACCCGCGAATCGACTATGCCTTTCGCGGCAAGAGTGTCAAATGGAGATCGGGAACACGCCGGAAGTCGGTGTCCGTCGTGACCAATATCAAATCATGTTCCAACGCCGTCGCGGCGATCAGGGTGTCGATATCTCCGATCTGACTGGGCCCATGCGGTGGTCGCAGGCTGCGTCGAAGGTCGGCATAGCGTTCGAGGATCGCAAAGGTGAGCACGTAGGGTGAAACCTCGCGCAGCAACCGGCGCAGTTGTTCTTGCCGACGCGCAACATCTGGAAAGCTCTTGTTGTATTCCGTCACTTCATTGTAGACGAGGACACTGGTCGCGACTTCCTGGCGCCTAATCCGCGGTTCGATCAATTCCCGCGCCGAGGCAATCCCTTTGAGGTAGGCGGCGAGCGGGGTTGTGTCGAGCACGTAGCGTTTCACACGTCTATCGACTTGATAGGCGGTGTTGGCCGGCTCTCGTGACGAATGCGGTCCAGCGATTCAACCGTCTCATCCCAATCCAGATCACTCCACGCCCCGGCGAGACTGAGGGCGTCTTGCACCGAATCCAGTAAGGTGGCAGGTGCCTCGGCACTCGTCTCCACCGTATAGATGTCCATCTCGCGACCATCCTCGATGAGGGCAATCGCGATAACAGCCTGGGTTCGCTGAACTACCAGGCTCTTTGCGCGCTCTGCATGCATTTTGCTCATCTCATCTCCTCAACGCGGTGCAGTCACCCCACCACGGCACCTACACCCCGTGCCGGTGGATGAAGTCCTCGCCGGAGGGCGAAACTGTCCATCGAATCTTGGTTCCACGGCCATAGAGCGGCTTGAGCAGACCCCGCGTGCGGGCGCTGGTGAAGAGGGCGTCGACGAAGGCGCGGGGGATGTCCAGCCGGGAGGCCACGGCGGACGCCTCGGGGCCGGGTTGGTAGCCCGCCTTGCCGGCCTGGACCTGCACCAGGAACTGGACCAGGAATGGATCGAGCGGGGAGGTTGGTTGGATGTGCTCACTCATGACGCAGGCTCGCAGGATACCAAATGGACTATTGCCGAAGTGTACCGCGACTCATCGCGGAGCCGGTGCTGGTATTCTTGAACCAGTGGAATGACTGGATTCGCAGGCAACCTGCCTTCGTTTCGTGCTCGACAGGACCATCGCTCTTGACCTCTGGCCTCAATCCCGACACGGAACTCGAGTATGCGACAAGCGCCCTGCCGGGCGGCTCCCTGCTCGGTTCGGTCTACGACCGCGCATTCATGCAGCTCTCCGACCGCGGCGGCGCCAGCAACACGATCGGGGACCGGTGGGCCGCGATCTGTGCCGAGGCGCTCACGTCCTCGGACGCGCTCCCAGGCGATCTCCTGACGGGTGAAGACGGGACCATCGCCGGGCACACGATCCGGCTCGACGACATTCCGGAAATCGCCCACACCGCATCCCGGCACAAGTTGCAGAATCCCGATTTCCTCATGCTCGGTACTGATTCCGGGAGTCAGGTGATGTGGGCGGCCGACGCCAAGTTCTCGGTCGACACGGCCCGCTCGAAACAGGTGAGCGGCGAGGTCGTCCGGGCGCTGCTGGACCTTGGCGACACAGTCCGGCGGCTGGCGCCGGGGCTCGACGCCGACCTGTCGATTAGGGATGGCGTTTTCCTGTGCCCGGACTACCCGCTGACGCATCGGCTCCTGCGTGACCGGCGTGGCCCGCGCCGGGCGACCGTGAAGCGATCGGAGGTTCGAATGGTATCGATATCCTCGACCCAGTTTTTCGAGCCGCTTGGCCAGGAAGGGCTGCGGGGCTTCTACGCCGCCCTTGATGGCTTGCCGATCGACCCGGACCGCAGTCTCATGCTTGGGCTCTACTACTACCGTCTCGCCAGGGCGGCCCTCGGATGCTGGCAGGACCAAACGGCGCCCCTGCTCGCCTTCCACGATGCCATCGCGGTCGATGAGGATGCTGTCGAACGGGAAGCCAGGGCACTGGCGACGATGCGCACCAGCGCCTGGGGGCTCGTGCAACGCTGGAACGATCTGGCCGACGACGTGCGCCGCCAGCGGCAGGCCGTCGATCATATGACCTCGCTGCCCATCAATGGCAAGCAGTTGCGGGAGCAAATCGTCACGGCCGCCACCGCCGCCGGGGTGACGCCGCCGTCGGGAACGCGGGTGCGGCGGGCGATTGGCGCATGGTACCGCTCCCGGATTCGGGAACGGTTCGGGCCGATTCACCCGCCGGTCGAAAACTTTGGCGCGTTGCTCGAACAGTTGGGACACTACAGCCGATCCCTGCAGCCCGAGATGGCGGCGGTGACGCGCCAGGTGATCGACGACCTGGTCGAGAAAGCGACCCCGCTCCAGTCCGAGCCGGTGACGTCTCCATGAGCCCGGTTGTCCGTCCCTGCCGGGTGGAAGAATGCAGACAGGCCGCCAAACTGCCGGTATCATTGCCCCGTCGATCCATTGGAGCGGGAATGCGCCCGACCGGCGTTGGGCCGGAGGGCTGTACGACGCATCGGCTGGCGACTATCAATTTCGATCTCGAAACATGACGCGTGATTCAGAAGGGAGTGCGTGGCGAATGGCTGATGCAATCGCTGGCGTGGCCAGGACACAGGTGACCGTGACGGTTAACGGGCAGGAACGCTCGGGAAACGTCGAGCCGCGAACGTTGCTCGTTCATTTCCTGCGGGATGACCTTGGCCTGACCGGAACCCACGTCGGGTGCGACACGAGCCAATGCGGCGCGTGCGTGGTCACGGTCGACGGCGTGACTACCAAGTCGTGCACGAAGCTGGCGGTCCAGGCCGACGGGTGCTCGATCGAAACGATCGAGGGCCTCGCGGACGGGACGAACTATCACCCGATCCAGGATGCGTTCTGGGAGAAGCATGGATTGCAATGCGGGTATTGCACACCTGGCATGATCATGTCCGCTAAGGCGCTCCTCGAACGGAACCCGGACCCGTCGGAAGCGGAGATCCGGCACGAGCTCGAAGGCAATCTGTGTCGCTGTACCGGGTACCAGAACATTGTCAAGTCGGTTCAGTACGCGGCCGAGAAGATGCGGGGCGCCGGCTGAAACGGCCTTCATGATGATTGGCAGGAGTTTGGTTCGAACGGGCCGAGACAAGCTCGGCAACCCTACGGAACCCGAAATTGGGGGAGGTGATCGTGTTTCCAACATCATTCGAGTATCACCGGGCGACGAGCGTCGCCGAGGCCGTGGCCATGCTCGGCGAGCATCCAGACGCGAAGATCCTGGCCGGGGGACACTCGCTGATTCCCGCGATGAAGTTGCGGCTCGCGGCGCCGGCCATGCTGGTGGACCTGACGCGTGTCGCGGAGTTGAAGGGCGTCACCCTCGGCGACGGGGTGGCGACAATCGGGGCGATGACGACCTACGATGAACTCCGGTTCGCCGAGGGCATCGCCGACGCGTTTCCCGCCATTCCGGAGGCGATCAACGTGATCGGGGACCAGCAGGTCCGGGCCCACGGCACGATCGGCGGCGCGCTGGCCCACAACGATCCCGCCGCCGACCTGACCGCTGTGTTCCTCGCCCTTGGCGGCCGTGTCGAGGTTGCCGGTTCCTCCGGTCCACGAACGATCGACGGCGAAGACCTGTTCGTCGACTTGTGGACCACCTCGCTGGAGCCGGACGACATCATCACGAGGGTCATCCTGCCCCTGGCGGCTGACGGTGCGCGCTCGGCGTACAGGAAGCACGCCCACCCGGCGAGCGGTTACGCGGTGGTGGGAGTCGCGGTCGCCATCGAAGCGGCGGGCGGCGTCGTGTCGAAAGCCTCCATTGTCGTGACCGGCGCAACCTCCAAACCGACCCATGCCGCCGCGGCTGAGGCGGCGCTGGCCGGCAAAGCCTTCGATGCCGATTCGCTGGCCGCCGCCGTGTCAATCGCCGCCGACGGACTCGAAATCAACGGCGATCCCTACGCGTCGGAGGAATATCGGAGCCAGCTCATCAAGGTCCTCACCAGGCGGGCGCTGGAAGCCGCGATGTCCCGGTAATGGATTGGCATGCCGCCCACGAAGAACCCCCGTGGCCTGAGAGACCACGGGGATTCTTCGTTGTTGCGAGGCGCGGTCGTCGGGAATTCGCGAAATCGTAAGGGCGGATCCCACGCTGCGCTCTGGATCGACCCCCGACCAGCGCCTCCGCGACCCGCATATTGGTCGATCCTGTTGTCCGCCGGTGGGTGGCGAACGGCGGGATCGAAATTGCCGCCTCCCAGCGTCCGAGACGAGTTCGGCAACCCTACGAGCCTGCTCCATGTATTGCTGCTTTACAGGATGCGGAAGATCGCGACCCAGGCCACAAATTGGGCCACCAGGGCGCCCACCAGCACGAGCCGGCTCGCGAAGCGGTCGAGCGGGGAAATGAACCAGGCCATGATGATGTTCATGAGCGTGAACGCGCCAGCCATGAGCGGCAGGTTCCAGAGCGCGGAATAGTCCCGGAAGCTTTCCAGGATTCCCGACGCGCTGACGTGTGTGGCGAATTCCGGGGCGAGGGACTCGGCCTGGTTGGCGACGACGATCGCCATGGCGGCGAGGCTGGCGAGCCCGATGCCGATGATGCCAAGGGCCGGCGCGTCGTTGACCAGGTCGGCCCTGGCGATTGCTGGCGGCAAGGTTGGCCGGGAGAGGTTGGGCATGGTGAACTGTGGGCGAGGCCGGGCTTGCCGGGCGGGGCGACGTGGCGCGTCGTACTCGCTGAAATCATCTTCGTAGTCGAATTCGTCGTATTCTCCATACGGTTCGGCATCGGAGGTGTCAATCCGGTCCGCGTGAGACGGACGGGCCGCCGGTTGCCGCCGGGTCGAGGTCGTCGTAGCGGGGCGGGATCGGCCCGTCCGCAAGGGAGCCGGCACCTCATAGATCTGATCGTCAACGTAGGGATCGTCTCGACGAACCTGGTCGTCACCGCCGGGCGCGAAACGCGAGGCTTGCTGTCGTGGTCGGCGCGTGGAGTGACCTCTTGATGGCTCGGTGGCCGGCCGTGCCGATTGACGGATGTTCTGGCGCAGGCGATCGAGCTGGGCGGCGGTTCCATCGACGGTCGGCGCGCCTGGCGTCGAGCGGGGACGAACGGCCTGGTCCGGATTGGGGTTGCGGGGCACCTGCCGCCGGGATGGCGGATCGGCACTCTCGCTATTGATGTCCCATTCGTCCTCATACAGGACATCGTCGTCATACGTGGGATCCGCGGAAGCCGGCGCCTGCCGCTGACGATTGGATCGGTTGTATTGATCGTTGGAGGACACGTAGGGTGTCTCCTATCCTTGCGCGTATCCGCAAACGGTAGCGAACTTGTCGGTCGAGAATACCATAGCGGTCCGTCAACCCGGACCAGGCGGTCCGGGCCGGCGGATCGGGTTAGCCCACCGCGGCCGGCGTTGGCGTCGCGACCGGCGTAGCGTTCCCCGTCGCAACGGGTGAGGCGGCGGGCGAACCGGGCACGGCGGGCTGCGGTCCCACAATTGGCGGTTCCGCCGTCGGTGAGGCGGGAATCGGCGTCGCCGGGATCGGGGTCGGCGCCCCGGCGGGCGGCACGAAGGCACCTGGGGTCTCAGTCGGCGTCGTTTCGTAGTCGGACGAAATGTCGGCTTGCGCACGCTGTTCCTCGACCCAGGCGTCGATCGCCTCGGTCGTCGCCAGTTGGTATTGGGTGTCGGAGAGCGGCCGGTCTTCGTCGGTGTCGTTCACCTTGACGACTTGCCAACCGTACTCGGTTTCAATCGGTTCGCTGATTTGGCCGGGCTCGAGCGCGAAGGCGGCCCCGGCCAGGGCGGGATCGACTTCTAGCCGGGTGAACCAGCCAAGCTGGCCGCCGGTCGCGGCGGTGGCCGTGTCGGTCGAGTTGGCGCGGGCGAGGGCGCCGAAATCGGCGCCGCTCGTCGCCTGCTCGTACAACTGGTTCGCGAGGTCTTCGGTGGCGACGAGAATGTGCTGGGCGTTGACTAGCTCGGCCGTTTGCGGCACCTGGCTCGTCACCTCGTGAACCACCCGCTCGCGCACGAGTTGGGGCCTGGCCCAGAGCCGAATGTAGTCGTCCTCCGAGAGGTTGGCGTCTTCGAACACATTCTCCTGGAAGATGCCGTACTCGGCCTCGGCGGCCTGGAGCGAATCCCGCAAATTTGGCGTCGCCGCGGGCGAAGCCGCCGCGTCGTCCGTGACGGGTGTGGCCATTGGCGTGCCGGCACTCGTGACCGGAGTCGCCTGGGGTGTCCCGGAAACCGGCGAGGCCTCCGGGGTGCCGAGCGCGAGCGATTGTTGCGTCGCCAACGCCTCGGCGGTTTGCGTGGCGACCACGGCGCGTTCCGGAATCAAGGTCGGCGATGTCTGGGGCGTGAGGAGGGGGGCATCAGGCGGGGCGAACTGGTTGAGCGCGTACCGTTCCGCCTCTTCATCGGTCACCATGATCCCGAGCGACTCGGCGCCGTCCAGGAAGAGCTGGTCTTCGACCATCTGCTGGACGGTGGCGCTGCTCACATCGGTGCTTCCCCACACGTCGTCGCGCTGGGCATCGAAGCTGGCGGCAAACTGGAGAAACTGCTGTTGCTGGTCGCCCTGGGTTTGCACGGCAAACGATTCGTAGGTGCGCGCCTGGTTGTAGAGCACGATCGATTGATATTTCCAGTACTCGCGGCGACGGATTTCATGACCGTTGACTTCGGCGATGACGGCGTTCGGCTTGACCACGTATTCATAGACGCTGCCGCCCACGAGAATGAGCACGATCACGCCCGCCAGGCCAATCATCGATAGCAGGAAGAGCCGCTGGTACCGCGCTTCCTGGTCGCGGCGGCTTCTCCGTTGTGCCGACGCGGCGGACGACGACGTACCCCTCCCGATTCGGTCCCTGATTGAATCGAAACGGTTCTGGTTCGGTTTCATGAAGGATGTCGACCTCGTTCCACATGGGTTAGAGCCGAAGTGCCGCGATGCGCCAGGCGCCGGGCCCGCTCCGTGCCAGTCACGGAAACGGCGCGCCCTCCAGAATGCTGGAACCAAGGCGCGCCGTACTCGTCGATGACCAGGCGGACGGGCGAGGAGCGCCGAACCGCCGATCTCCTGGTTTAGCCGCGTTCGTTGGGACCGGTGAACGGCAGCAGGGCCATGTAGCGGGCCCGCTTGATCGCCACGGTCAGGGAACGCTGGTGCTTGGCGCTGGTGCCCATCTTGCGCCGCGGCTCGATCTTGCCGCGTTCGCCCACGTGACGGCGAAGCCGGGCGAGATCCTTGTAGTCCACATGCTGGATGTTGTCGACGGCGAATGCTGACACCTTGCGCCGGGGCGTGTACCGGCCACCGGAGGGCCGCCGTCCACCGCTGCCGCCGGGTCGCCGTCCTCCCCCTTCGCCTTCACCGCCACCGCCGGGCCGCTGGCCTTGAGGTCCACCGAAGCGCGATCCGCCGGGTCGGCCTTCGCCTTCGGGTCGCAGTCCGCGATTGTCTCGATCCTGGGTGTTGTCCGACATGGTTCATGTCCTTTCTGTTTATAAATTCTGGAAACAGCCGATGCTAGAAAGGAACGTCGTCGAAGTTGGATTCCCGGGACGATGAACTGTCATCGACGGATTCGCGCCGGCCGCCGCCACCGGTGTTTCCGCCGGAATTGGCGCCGCTGGAATACCCGCCGCCCTCGCCCTGGCCTTGACCATCAGGCCGGTTGCCGACGAGTTGGAACTCGGTAGCATTGACTTCAAGTGAGGCCCGCTTCTCGCCGTCATTGCCCGTCCACTCGGAGAGTTCGATGCGCCCTTCGACGTAGACCTGCCGACCCTTGCTGACGAAGCCGCGCTGAACGAGGCCGTCGATCGTCTCCGCCAGCCGACCCCATGCCGTTACACGGAACCAGGTAGTCTTTTCCTGATCCTGGCCAGACGAGTCACGATAGCGCCGGGACGAGGCGACGGAGAATCGCACATTCATGGCGCCTGACGGCGTGTATCGCGTTTCCGGATCGCCCCCGAGGTTGCCGACTACGGTTGCCTTCGCAATACTCATTCGATACTCCTATTTCTCGTCTGACTCGGATTCGTCGGATGGAGTGTCGCCAGCGACTTCGTCAACCGGGGCTTCGACCCCTGCGCCGGTGGTGTCGGCGACGACCGCGGTGGTTTCCTCGCCGCTCGCGCCCGGTTCCGGCGCGACAGATGCTGCTTCGTCTGGCGCCGCGTCGACATCGAGGGCTTCGCCCGAGGTTCCGACAACCGTTTCAGGAACATCCGGCACTTCATCGGTTGTGGTGACGGATTGGTCGGTCGTGACCACGGAGTCGTCAGCCGACGCAACGGTTTCCGACGGGGTCATAGCCGCATCGGAGGCTGGAGCGTCGGTTGCGGCTGACGCATCGGCGGCGACTGGCGCCGGTCGGGTTTCACCTTCCGGCCGCCGTGGACCATCCGGTCGTCGGGGACCATCAGGCCGCCGGGACCCTTCGGGCCGACGCGAACCGTCGCGCGGCCGGAACCCGTCGCGCTCGTCTTCTGAACCCGGCGGCGGCTGGTTGCCCTCGTTCGGGGACCCCCACTTGGGATCATCGTGAACCACTAGGTAGCGCATGACACGGGTGTCGAGCTTGAGTTCGCGTTCGATCTCGGTCATCCGGGAAGGTTCAAGATCGAAGTGCCAAATGACATAATTGCCATCCCGGTAGTCCTGGCCGTTGAACCGGATCGTGTAGGCCAGGCGCCGGCGTCCCCACGGGGAGTCGGAAAGCGTTTCCTTGATCGCGCCGGACGCATCGGTGATGTACTTCGAGACGCGATCGGACGCGCCGCTGAGGTCATCTTCGGCTAGCTCTGGCAGCAGAATGACCATCAGTTCATAGGCGCGCG
>JACCYX010000044.1 GCA_013696265.1 Chloroflexia bacterium | reverse complement strand
GAGGCTGGCGCAACGTCCATTACCAGCCTGGACACCGTTCTCGCCAAGGGCTACGACGATGGAACCGATCTGTCGGGCGGTCAATGGCAACGCATCGTTATCGCGCGGGCGCTGTGTGCCGTAAAGCAAGGCGCCGAGCTGGTGATTCTCGATGAACCGACAGCGCAACTCGACGTTCGTGGAGAGATTGAAATCTTCGATCGAATTCTTGAGGCAACACTGGACAAGACGACCATCCTGATCTCGCACCGGTTCTCAACGGTTAGGCGAGTAGACAAGATCTATGTCATCGAAGGTGGCCGCGTCATCGAGCAGGGAAATCACGAAGAATTGATGGCTGCCCAAGGACGGTATCGGGCGATGTTCGATCTCCAGGCTTCTCGTTTCGTGGGAGGTCAGGGCTGAGATGGACCAAAGGAGATCAGATATCGATACGTTGCCGGGCGCGGTTGAGTCGCTTTGGCGATCTTTGCGACATGGGCTGAAAGCCGAGCCGAAATTGCTTGTCGTGTCGGGAGCGACCAGGCTATCCGCCGCGGCAATTGACGCGCTCTTTGCGCTTGGCCTCGCGTACCTGACAGATGCGGTGACCGGACGAAGCGTGTCAAGTGCGTCCATCGTGGCCGCGGTGTTGGCCCTGTTGGTTGCGGGGAATTGGCTGCTCGACGTGGTGGGTCAACGGTTGAACCGTCGACTGACCGAACGTGCAAGTATCTCTCTCGAGTCCCACGTTGCCCGCCTGCAATCCTCGATCGGGACCCTCGAACACCAGGAACGCGTCGACTACCTGGACAGGCTTTCGTTGCTGCGCAATCACGCGCCCGCGTTGAGCGAACTCTATGGCTCGCTCTTCAGCACGGCGGGAGCCATCCTGAGACTCGTCATCACCATTGGACTCCTGGTCTCCGTGCATCCTGCCCTGGCCGTCCTGGCGGCGTTTGCGCTGCCAGCATTGATCGTATCGAACTGGAGGGGCGGGGTCGAGCACAAGGCTCGCGAGCGCCTGGGTCAGCAGGAGCGACGCGCTCGCCAGCTCTTCCTGGTTGGCACCTCGCCGGTGCAAGGCAAGGAAGTTCGTGTTGCTGGCCTCGGGCGGTGGCTCCGAACGCAACGACAAGAAGCGTGGGACGAGCGCTATCGAACACTTTCGCGGGTGGGGTGGACGTCCGCGTTTGCGCGAGGGGGAGCGATGGCGTTGTTCGGCTTCGCCCTGGTCGGTGCGGCCGCCTTCGTGGGAACAATCCAGGATGCATCAGCCGGCGAGATGATGCTGGTCCTCGTCGCGGGTAGCCGGCTCTCGCAGTACGTCAGCCTGGCCGCATCGGACATGCACTTCTTCCGCACCATCTGGCTGGACTGCTCGCGCCGGCTGGCGTGGCTTGAGGACTATGCGGCGTCGGAGGTGAGAGGCGAGAAGGAGGATGCTCCGTCCGTTCTACGCGATGGAGTACATCTCGAGGGGGTGAGCTTCAAGTACCCCGGCACCGATACGTATGCGCTGGAGGACGTGAGCATTGAGCTCCCAGCTGGGAGAGTCATTGCTATCGTGGGCGAAAACGGTGCGGGAAAGAGCACCCTGGTCAAGCTCATCTGCGGTCTCTACCGACCTACCAAGGGTCGGATTGTGATCGACGGCACTGACCTCAGGAATATGGAGCTCGCGGCGTGGCGGCGGTGTCTGTCAGGTGCCTTTCAAGACTTCTTTATGTTCGAGTATCCGGTACAACAGTCGGTCGGTGTTGGCGACGTGCGCAACATCGAGAGCGCCGAGCACGTCAGCGCCGCCGTCAGGCGAGCGGGGGCTGACCGTCTGGTGATGGAGCTGCCCAAAGGGCTTGAAACACAACTTGGTGTGACATGGGAATCCGGCGTTGCCTTGTCTCACGGCCAGTGGCAGAGAATCGCCCTCGCTCGCGCCTACATGCGGCGGACACCCCTGGTTTTGGTCCTCGACGAGCCTGCGTCTGCCCTGGATGCCGAGACAGAACACGCCCTCTTCGACAGGTATGCCCAGGCCGCCAGGGAAGATCAACGAGTTCATACGGGCGGCATGACGATTCTGGTGTCACACAGATTCTCCACGGTCCAGATGGCGGATCTCATCGTGGTTGTCGTTGGATCCAGGATTGTCGAGTACGGAACGCATGCGGAATTGATGGCTGGCGACGGCACGTACGCGGAACTGTACAACTTGCAGGCAGCTTCCTATAGGTGACGCGGATACTTCAGCGTTCCGGACTGTAGAAGTTCAGAAACATATGAGACAGGAACTGTGATGAAATGAGGGGACCAGACCCGGAATCCTGGTGGTGCTTATTCACGCAGGATGCAGGAAATTCCCTCATGACCAGGCAGAGTAAGCGGAACCGGCGGGCGGGTCAACGTAGCGTGCCTGTCTGGGACAACGGTTGCCTGTAGCTACAATTGTAGGTATGATGCCATGGTCGAGTTCGAGTGGGATGAAGTCAAACGCCTTTCCTACCTTGAGAAACACGAACTCGATATTCTCGCCGCCCGGCGCTTGTTCGATGGCCGTCCCCTCTTCACGACGACCAATCTGCATCACGACGAATTACGTTCGGTCTCGACCGGCGTCAATGAATATCGCCACTACACGGTGGTCTGGACCGAGCCAGATGAGAGGATCCGCATCATTTCCTTCAGGAGGGCACGAAATGCGGAAGAGCGGAACTATCGTCAGCTAT
>JACCYX010000036.1 GCA_013696265.1 Chloroflexia bacterium | reverse complement strand
ATCCCAGGTCGTCGTGAGCGCGTCGATCGCATTCGATCACGTCATGACGTTCAATGGCTCATTCAAGGATCACCTGCTGCTCGACAAGGCGCACGTGCTCTCAGTGAGCTTCCTGCTCGAATCGCTCAAGGTCCAGCGCGGGGGCGTCGGCGGCAACATCGCCTACAGCCTGGCGTTGCTTGGCGTGCCGTGCAGCCTGGTGGGCGCCGTGGGTGAGGACTTCGGGCCCTACCAGATCGCGCTCGAACGCCTCGGGGTGGACCTCTCAGGCATTGTGCACGTCGAGGACGATTTCACCTCCAACGCCTACATGAACGCCGACCTGATGGACAACCAGATCGCGGCCTTCTATCCCGGCGCGGGGGGACGGTCTGGAGAAATCGACATAACGCCACTTATCGGCGAGGCGACCTATTGCCTGGTCGGCGCGGCGGCCCCCGACGCGATGATTCGTCACGCCAAGGAAATCGTCGCGTCCGGTTGCAAACTCGTGTTCGACCCGGCCCAGCAGATCGTGATTCTCGACGGCGAGCAACTGACGCGGGGCATCGAGATTGCCGAGGTCGTGGTCGGTAACGACTATGAGTTCGGGATGATGGAACGAAAGACCGGCCTCGCGGTCGACGATATCGCCTCGCGGGTCCCGCTCACGGTCGTGACCTACGGTGGGGAGGGATCGGAAATCCGGGCCGGCGGCGAGTCGGTGCGAATCCCGATTGCCGTCGCCGATCCCTTCGTTGGGCCCACTGGCGGCGGCGACGCCTATCGCGCCGGGCTCCTGAAAGGACTCCTGCTCGGTAAGGATTTGCCGGTGGCTGGCCGCATCGGGGCCCTCACCGCCACCTATGCGGTCGAGCATCACGGCACGCAGGAACACACCTTCACCCCGGACGCCTTCGTCAGCCGTTTCGCGGAAGCATTTCCCGACTACGCGAACGCCATTTCCATTGAAGAGATTCAACGCTCGAACCTGACCGCCGCGGCCGTCATCTAGCGGCCCGGCCAGCATTCATGACGTCCGATCATCGGTCGGACGCCGCCACATCCGGGCGTGATCGCCCGTGGGAGAACACACGTATGGTGACAACCAATCCGGCAACACGCAACTTCGATATCAAGGACCCATCGCTCGCGGCCGCTGGCCGGCGGCGGATCGAGTGGGCGGCGCGGGACATGCCCGTGCTCGGTCAAATCCGCGAGACGTTCGCCACGTCGCGGCCGTTCGATGGTTTGCGGATTCTCGGTTGCGCCCACATCACCACCGAGACGGCCAACCTGGCGTTGACGCTCCAGGCGGGTGGGGCCGACGCCGTGATGTGTGCCAGCAACCCGCTGTCGACCCAGGACGACGTGGCCGCGGCCCTGGTCGAAGCCGGGATTCCCGTCTTCGCGATCAAGGGCGAAGACGCCGAAACGTACCACCGCCACATTCACCAGGCGATCGCCCACAAGCCGCACATCCTGATCGACGACGGCGCGGATGTCGTCACCATCCTCCACAAGGAATATCCCGAGTTGTTGCCGGACATCCTGGGCGCGACCGAGGAGACGACGACCGGCGTCATCCGCGAGCGGGCGATGGAAGCCGCCGGTGTTCTCAAGTTCCCGGTGATCGCCGTCAACGACGCTGACACCAAGCACTTCTTCGACAACCGCTACGGCACCGGACAGAGCACGATCGACGGCATCCTGCGCGCCACCAACATCCTGCTGGCGGGCCGAACCGTGGTCGTGGCCGGTTACGGCTGGTGTGGCAAGGGCATCGCGACCCGGATCCGGGGCATGGGCTCCCAGGTGATCGTGACCGAGATCGACCCGATCCGGGCCCTGGAAGCGGCGATGGACGGCTTCATGGTCGAAACCATGGAGCAGGCGGCGCCGAAGGCCGACCTGGTGGTGACGGCGACCGGCAACATCAACGTGGTCGACCGCCATCACCTCGAGTCGCTCAAGGATGGCGCGATTCTCGCCAACTCCGGACACTTCAACTCCGAGATCAACCTCAAGGCGCTGGCGGAAATGAGCGGCGAGGGCCGCCGCACCCTCCGCCCGTTCGTCGAGGAGTTTACCTTCGGCGACAAGAGCCTGATCGTGCTGGGCGAGGGCCGGCTGATCAACCTGGCGGCGGCCGAAGGACACCCGGCGAGCGTGATGGACATGAGTTTCGCGAACCAGGCGCTGGCCTCCGAGTACCTCGTCAGCGCCGGCCGGACGCTGGAGAACCGGGTCTACAAGGTGCCGGAAGACATCGACCGCAACATCGCCGCCCTCAAGCTCAAGGCGATGGGCATCACGATCGACGAGCTTTCGGCTGAACAGAACCGCTACCTCAATTCCTGGGAAGGCGACTCCTAGCCCGGCCTAACGCGGTTGACCATATCATCATGTGCGTACGGGCGGACCTGATTCGACCGCAATCCGCTTCTTGCAAATCGCCGTCTTGTTGAATCTGTCGTCCGCCCGCGCGAGCCACGTGAATCATCAGCCAGCGCAACGAGGAACACGTCGATGACCACCACCTTTGACTCTTCGCCCAAATTGCTCTTCACCTCCGAGTCGGTGACGGAAGGGCACCCGGACAAAATCTGCGACCAGATCTCGGATGCGGTGCTCGACGCCGTGCTGACCGACGATCCGTTCGGACGGGTAGCTTGCGAGACGTCCGTCAAGACGGGCCTGGTGCTGGTCTTCGGGGAGATCACCACGAGCGCCTACGTCGACATCGACACCATCGCCCGCAACGTGATCCGGGATATTGGTTACACCCATTCGGACCACGGCTTCGATGCCGACACCTGTGGCGTGATCGTCGCGATCAAGGAGCAGAGTCCCGAGATTGCCGGCGGCGTGACCAAGGCGCTCGAGAATCGGACCCGGACCGACGCTGGGGATATCTACGACGAAACCGGCGCCGGCGACCAGGGCATGATGATCGGCTACGCCAGTAACGAAACTGAGGAGTTGCTGCCGCTGCCGATCTCGCTGGCGCACAAAATTGCTCGCCGCCTGGCCGAAGTCCGCAAGAATGGCGAGATCGGCTACCTCCTGCCCGACGGCAAGAGCCAGGTCACGGTGGAGTATGCCTACGGCAAGCCGGTGCGGGTCGATACGGTCGTCGTCTCCACCCAGCACCTGCCGGAACCAGGCAACGACGAGATCGAGCGCGATGTGACCGAACTGGTCATCAAGCGCGTCGTTCCCGCCGAATTGCTTGACCACCAGACCAACTACTACGTCAATCCGAGCGGCCGCTTCGAGATCGGAGGTCCGCTTGCCGACGCCGGGCTGACCGGGCGCAAGATCATCGTCGATACCTATGGTGGCATGGCCCGGCACGGCGGCGGCGCTTTCTCGGGCAAGGACGCGACCAAGGTCGATCGCTCGGCCGCCTACGCCGCGCGGTACGTCGCCAAGAACGTGGTGGCCGCTGGACTGGCGGACAGGTTCG
>JACCYX010000023.1 GCA_013696265.1 Chloroflexia bacterium | reverse complement strand
TCAATTGATGTCGATTTCCCACGCTGGACATGGAGTCATCGGCATATTTGTGTGCGGAGAGTCCAATGGCCGGTCTCGCCGAACTCGGTGAAACGTGGGACAGTCCGAGAATGCAATTGCCCTGCGGATGACAACCAGCCTCCTGCTTCATGAACGGTTCGCGCGGGTGACCGGTTTCATTTCGCGGAAGGTGCGGGCGACAAGGGACACGCCCGGCCGGGTGGCCGGCCGTGTCTCTCACGTGGGCGGCTTCTAGCCTCGCGCCCAGTATCCCAGGCTCATGTGCTCGGCGCCCTCGGCCCGGTGCTCCGAAATGTAATCCCAGATGAAGCTGTAGCCAAGCCCTGGTCTGCTTGGAAGATGAACGTACCCCTCGGCATCCATTGGGTCGAGAGACGCCTCAAGATAGGGGGGCGTCGAATTGTAGTCCACGCCGGGGGCAAGGAGTCCCCGTTCGTAGTACTCGCAGGTATCCTCCGATGAGGAGCCAAGCACGTGGAGGTTGCCGATGCCGCTCATGTGAATCTCGCACTTGACCCCATACGCCTCGCACACGTTCACCGTTTTCTTGACCGCGGTGATCCCGCCCCGCAGGACGTCGATCCGGCTGATATCGGCGGCCCCACGCTTGACCCAGTCGGCCCTGGTAAAGACATGGCCGGCGAGAATCTCCGGTGAGCAAATGGGAATCGTGAGCTCGTCGCTCAGGCGCTGATAGGCATCGACGCGCTCTTCAGGCATGGGATGCTCGAACCAGTAGTAGTTCCGCTTTTCGAGTTCCCTGCCGACAACGAGCGCTTCCTCAACGGTGTGATACGTTCCCCATGGATCGTACATGAGCACCATGGAGTCGCCAACAGCGTCCGCTACGGCGTGGATGAGCTCGATATCGTGCTTGATGTGCGAGGGGCGGCCAGGCACTTGCCGCCCGGTTTCCGGATTCCAGAAGTAGTACGGGTGGATTTTGTACGCCTGATACCCTTGCTCCCGGCAGGCGATCGCATGCTCGACATAGTTCTCGACCGAGCCCATATTAGGATACGTGCTCGCGTAGGCCTTGACCTTGTCGCGGCAGCCACCCAGCATCTGGTAGACGGGCATGCCCGCGTAGTTCCCCGCCAGATCCCAAAGGGCCATGTCGATCACGCCCATGACATTTTCCGGAGTCTTGGACACCCACATCCATTGCCAGAACTTCTCGCGGTCGAATGGATTTTGCCCCACCAGCAGTTCCCTGATCCTGGTGAGGATGAACTCCCGGCTGGCGGATCCCATGCCGTCCTGGTCGCCGTGTCCCTGTCCACCGAGATAGTGTCCGGCTACGCCTTCATCGGTCTCGATGGTGGTGAGCGTCTGGATGATCTCCGTTTGCGGCAATGGCTCAGCGTTGCGGTAGCGATCGACATACGTACGGAACGGCGTGATCTTGATATCGGTGATTTTCATGCGGTGAGGTCTCCGGTGACAGTGCGATCGGTTACGAATTCCACCCCAGCTGGGTAAACGCTTCTTCCAACTCCTCGCGAGTGACCGGGTCCAGGTCCTCGATCGGAGGCCGAACGTAGGCGCTCCTGATCACGCCCTGTCGTTGAAGTGCCTGTTTGTGGACGATATGCGCTCCTCCCAGGGTGCCGACGCTGATTTTCAGCAGCGGCATGATGCGTCGATCGAAGACGGTTTGGGCCTCCGCGATGTTCCCCGCGTTCCAGAGGTCCCAAACCTGGACGAACGCGTTTGCGCTGGACGGGAACGGCATGGTCCCGATCGAACCCCGCCGGAGTTCCTGAAGGAATTGCCCGCCACCGGCGCCGCCGAAGATGTGCATCTTCTTACCAACCGCCTGAACCGCCTTGTAGACCTGATTCGCGGGCGGCAGGCTTTCCACCTTTGCGTAGGTGGCATTCACGCATGCGTCGCCGATGGCGAGGATGAGGGAGGCCGGCACGGGCGTCGCACTGGTGTCCTGGATGACGATGGGGATGTCCAGCGCGTCGGAAATCGCCTTGAAATAGCTCACCACTTCCTGTGGGGAGAAGCCGAGGCCAGGTGGCGTGCACATGACCCCACCGGCCCCGAGATCCTGGGCGCGCCCGCTGTAGTGGACCGCCAAACCGGTGGCGGCGGCACCGGTGTTCACCACCACTGGCACGCGATCGCGCGTCTGGTCAACCACGATCGTGGTCACCCGGTCGCGTTCGGCTTCCGTGAGCTTGAACACTTCGCTGCCGAGCGCGATGCCAAGACCGTGGACACCGGCGTCGATCGCGAAATCGACTTCGTTTCGCAAGCTGGATTCATCGATGGCCCCATCGTCGTCGAAAGGGGTGACGAGGATCGGGATGACGCCGTGCGGCAAGCCAGATGACAACGACATGAAACGCTCCCGCGGTAACGCGAACCGACCACCTGACGGGTCGATCGGGCAGTCCTATCTGTTGCTCAGGCGAGGGTCGAGGAAATCCCTCAGTGCGTCTCCCAGCACATTGGTCGCCAGCACCGCCAACGTCCAGGAAGCTGAGCGACGCCTCCGCGAAAATCGCCCCACCGAGGTTCAGGGACGCGATAATCAGGATCGGCGCAATGGTCTGCGGCGCGATATGCCGCGGCATGATCGATCCCATCCCGTTCGCGCGGGACCTCGAGAACAGTCGAGTCGTGGGGTATGCGACGGACCAGGAAGAAATCGTTCCACGCGGTGCCACTTCTCAACCATACGAACAGCGCCGTGGGGGCAATCAGTATCGCGGGGACCAGCCCGGAGAGCAATACCGCGAGGTCCGGCGCACTGGTGACGCTCATGTTGAGCGCCGGTGCGGAAATCAGCGAGCGACTTGGCTATGCTCAGCACGACACTGGCGTCGATCGATCTGGTGGGTAGTCGACCCTGGCTGACGTATCTCGTCCGAACCAGGCATTTTTGACGTTGAAGGGGAAGGAAAAGGCAATGCGCTCAGCGGTGTGGCATGGTCCGAAGGATATCCAGGTATCAGAGACTGTCGTTCCGGGTCTTGCGCCTGGCGAGGTGCTCCTCAAGGTTGAGGCGGTGGGCATCTGCGGGTCAGAACTCTCAGGCTATCTGGGCCACAACAGTCTTCGCGTCCCACCGCTGGTGATGGGCCATGAGTTCAGCGCCACGGTGGTCGAACGCGCGCCAGATGTCACCAGTATCGCCCTCGGAAGCCGGGTCACCGTGAATCCGATGGTTCCGGACCTTGACTGCGTGATGTGCCGGGCGGGACTCGAAAACCTCTGCCTTGGCCGTACCCTCATCGGAGCCCATCGGCCGGGCGCGTTTGCCGAGTTCGTCGCGGTGCCAGCCCTCGCCTGTTATCAACTTCCGGATTCGGTTGACACCATCGCCGGAACGCTTGTCGAGCCGACCGCGTGTGCGCTGCGGGCGGTCGAACTCGCCCACATTTCACCCGGTAGCAGCGTCCTGATTCTCGGCGCCGGGCCCATTGGACTCCTCTCGTTGCTGGTGGCGAAAGCGGCCGGGGCCAACCAGATCATTATCTCCGACCTGGCCCCAAAGCGGCTTGAACTCGCCTCGACGTGGGGAGCCACGCATACCGTCAACCCCTCCAAAACCGACATCGCGAGCTTCACCAGGGACATCACTGGCGGTTTGGGATGCGACGCGGTGATCGACGCGGTGGGCTTGCCCGCGACGCGCAAGTCGGCTGTCTACGCGGTGCGGCCCGGTGGACGAGTCGTGTTGATCGGTTTGCACGAGGACGACTCGACGCTGCCCGGCAATCACATCATTCGTTCGGAAATTGAGATCAAGGGAGCATTCTGCTACACGCAGGCGAATTTTGCGTCCTCGATCAGGCTCATCGCCTCCGGTTTTCTCCCGGATAGTTCGTCGTGGGTCGACGTGCGGTCGCTTGAAGAGACCAACGACTCGTTCGCCCAGTTGATCGAGGATCCTTCGTCGGCAGTCAAGATCGTGCTCCAACCGTGAACCGCGGCCGGAGACGTCGAAGGCATTGGCAACGTCCTATCGACATCGTTGTCGCCGGCCAGCCGTACAATACGGACTTCGGCTGATCACTGGCGGAATCCTGGTAGCGGTCGAGTTCATCTCGACCCTGAATCCGGGCAGAGATGACCCGCCTCGCTCCGCTGGCGCTGCCTTCGGCTGCGCTCAGGACTGCCACGACCGGGGCTGTTCCGTTGTTCAACCGGATTCCGTATGAGATGAACCTGGCCTTAAAAAAACACGCCCGGCCGGGTGGCCGGGCGTGTCTCGGGATTGGGAGTGGGAAGCAGGTATGATGCTTCACCAGTTTTGGGAAGAGTCGAGAATCGACAGGGGAATCGATTCTCTTACTCATAATTACGCACGCGGCGGCGATTGCGGATGTATGCCGCGCCAGGCGGTCAGGAATTGGCTTCGATTTCGATCGTGATCCGGACCTCGTCGCTCACCAGCACCCCGCCCGATTCGAGGGCGGCATTCCAGTTGAGGCCGAAGTCCTTGCGGTTGATCCTGGTGCGCGCCGAGTAGCTGATCACGCCCTGGCCCCAGGGATTCGTGCCCTGGCCGTTGAGTTCGGCATCCAGCACGACTTCCCTGGTGACGCCGTGGATGGCGAGGTTGCCGGTGACCTTGAGGTCGGAGCCGCTGGCCGGTTGGACCCTGGTGCTCCGAAAGGTGAGGATGGGGTAGGTTTCGACATCGAAGAAATCGGCCGAGCGCAGGTGCTCGTCGCGCTTGGCATCGTGGGTGTCGATGCTGGCGGCCCCGATTTCGACGTCGACCGTCGAATTCGCCACGTTCTCGTTGTCGAGCATGATCGTGCCCTGAACCTCGGAGAACCGGCCGCGTGAGGTGGCGAACATCATGTGCTTGACGGAGAACTCGACGGCGGAATGCGACGTATCGATGGTCCAAACGGTGGTTGCGGTAGCAATATCAGTCATGAATCGTCTCCTTGAAACGGGTGAAAACACCGTACGCCGGTGGTTCCTGGTGGCGATTCACCGGGCTTCAGTGGTCGCCTTGAACTAACGATTAGAAAGTAACTATATACAAGTAAGTCTATCGTGTCAAGAGTTTTCGGCGCATTGAGTTTATGTTTAAACAATGAGGGCATTGATTGGGACACGTCGAGCATGATCCCGTCATGGGTGGTACACGGTGAATGGTGGGGTAGGGCGCGCACCACCCACTACGTGGTCGGCGTAGCGCACGTCGCGGCATCCTCGTCTCACAAGCACCAGACCCGCGGTCCCGCGAGATGGGCATGCCGTCCCGTCGGGCGGTGGCGCGTTGACGATAGCCGGAGGCCCAGAAGCGTCTACGTCTCCTTCTGGCGATCGCCGTAGTGACCGTAACTGACGATCTCCTCCAGGGGCTTGCGGCCGCCGGCCACCGAGGTCGCGCGCTGGGGGGCGGCGGTGTCGACGTAGCCGAAGCCGACGGCCGACCAGACGTGCCGGTGCGGGGGGATGCCAAGGATATCGCGGGCCTTGTCCTGCGCCTCGTCGGTCCCGAACCAGCCGGTGCCGCTGCCCAGGCCGTGGCG
>JACCYX010000535.1 GCA_013696265.1 Chloroflexia bacterium | reverse complement strand
TCTCGCAAGCTCGAAATGACAAAAAGTGGCGGGCACATGGGGCCCGCCACGTCGAATCGGTCACTCGCCGGTGGAGAAGGCGTAAACCGTGGTCGAGGTGAACTCTTCGCCGGGGCGGAGTTCGGTGGTCGGGAAGTCCGGCTGGTTCGGCGAGTCGGGGTAGTGCTGGGTTTCGAGCGCGAAGCCGTCTCCCTGGCGGTAGGCCTGGCCGCTGGGACCGGCGATGGAGCCGTTCAGGAAGTTGCCGGAGTAGAACTGGATGCCGGGCTCGGTGGTCGAGATCGTCATGATCCGGCCGGTTGCGGGGTCCATCACCTGGCCGGCTTCGATCATCGTCGTGTCGTCCGGGGCGTCGCGGTCGAGCACGAAGTTGTGGTCGTACCCGAGGCCGATCATGATCTGTTCGCTGGAGGCGTCGCGAATGTCCTCGCCGATGGGTTTGGAAGTGGTGAAGTCGAAAGGTGTTCCCGCGACCGGGGCGATCTCGCCGGTGGGGATCAGCGTTTCGTCGACCGGGGTGAAGTTGCTGGCGTTGAGCTGGAGTTCGTGGTCGTAGATGGTGCCCGAACCCTCGCCGGCAAGGTTGAAATAGGTGTGGTTGGAGAGGTTGATCACGGTAGGAGCATCGGTCGTGGCGGCGTAGTCGATCCTGATCTCGTCGCTATCGGTCAGGGTGTAGGTGACCGAAACGTCGAGCGTGCCGGGGTAGCCCTCTTCTCCATCGGGACTGGTGTAGCTCATCATGACGGAGGGACCATCGGCGCTGTCGACTTCTTCCGCCGTCCAGATCTTGTTGTCGAACCCTTCGTCACCGCCGTGGAGCGTGTTCGGGTCGTTGTTGATCGCGAGTTCGTACGTTTCGCCGTCGAGCGTGAAGGTGCCTTCGGCGATCCGGTTCGCGTAGCGGCCGACGATCGACCCGAAGTAGGGGCTGATCGTGTCGTAGTCCTCGATGTTGTCGAACCCGAGAGCAACATTCTCCATATTGCCCTCGCGATCCGGGACCATGATCGACTGGACGGTGGCGCCGTAGGTGAGGATCGCGACCGACATGCCGTTGGGGTTGGTGAGGGTGTGCTTCTCGACGGGCTGACCGTCGACCTCGCCGAACGGTTCGCTGGCGAGACCGGCGGATGCGGCGGGCGTGGCGCCGGTCGCCGGGGTAGCGCCGGTTTGGGCCATCGCGGCCGAGGCCGTGGAGGTGAAGACCAGGGCCAGGACAAGGAACAACCTGGCACCCAACGGTGACGGGAATTGGGTCGGGCGACGATTGGCAGGGTGCATCGTGACTCCTTCCAGGGTGCGGATGCGCCGGTAACGCTGGCGGCATCCAGTGAAAATCCCGCTCGATGTGGATTTGTCTCTCCAGCCTATCACGGAGCGCAAGGGCGCTCGCGACGTGCGACGGCACCATGGCCCGAATGGATGTGGACAGGTGGCCCACACCAGACCGGCCAGTACGGTTGCGGCAGCCTTACGAGACGGGGCGTTGGGACAACTCCATGAGCAAGGTGGGATGGTCGGTGCAGAACATATCGGCACCGAGGGCGATCACGCCGTTCAGGTCTTCCCGCGAGTTGGTTGGCCAGCCCACCACGCGCATGCCGCGCGATTTGGCTTCGGCGACGAGGACACGGTCGGCGGTGGCGTGGCGGGCGTCGATCTGGCCGCAGCCGAGCGACAGCGCGGTGTCGAGAAACGTCCGCTCGTTCCAGTCGCCGATGTAGCCGCGCCGGATTTGCGGAGCCTCGCGTCTGGCAAGTTGCAGGGCGTAGGGATCGAACGAGGTGATGGTGACGCGGTCATGTAGGTCGCGGCGGAGGATCTCGGCGATGGCGGCGGGCACGATCCGGCCGAGCCGGTCCGGAGCGTCCCCCTTGATCTCGACGAGCAGTTCCGGAAGCACTTCGACGGCGTCCAGCACCTGGCTGAAGGTGGGCACGATGCACGGCTCCGGCCAGTCCGGGAAAATCGAACGGGCGTCGAGCGCCCGGATTTGCTCCAGGGTGAAGGACGAGACGCGGCCCTCACCGTTGGTGGTGCGGTCGACGGTGGCATCGTGGATGACGACGAGGTGGTCGTCGCCCGTCATCCGGATGTCGAACTCGACGGCGGTGACGCCAATGTCCATCGCGTACCGGAAACCGGGAATCGAGTTCTCGGGCGCCTCGAACCGCGCGCCCCGGTGGCCGATGATCAGCATGCTCGCTCCAAAAGGATGTATGTGGTTACGTAAGGACGGGATTCAGGCGTCACATGGGGCAGACAACAGGATCGACCAGATCCAGGTTGTCCAGACGGTGTTCGCGGTCGATCCAGAGCCTGTCCAGAGCGAAGCGTGGGATCCGCCCGTACGACCGCGGATGTCAACGCGGCCAGTGTAGGGCGAGAGGCGGGATTCGGGGAATGGCCATCACATCTGTGCAGGCAGGAGTTGGTCGATGCTCTCCAGCACGTACGTTGGAAGGTTGGCGACGGGCTGGCTGGCGAGCAGCTCACGGGTGGTTTCGCCGGTCAGCACCAGGGCCGAGGCCATCCCGGCGTCGATCGCCATCCG
>JACCYX010000510.1 GCA_013696265.1 Chloroflexia bacterium | reverse complement strand
GCAGGGAGAGGTAGCGGCGCAACTTGCCTGACTGGATGGCGACGAACGGGACACCGTTCGAATCGGCCACGCTCCGTTCCACGCCCGTGTGGCTGCCGATCCAGAGGGCTTCGAATGGCTGGTCGCGACGGCGTAACTCTTCTATCACGGCGGCGGCGGGAAGGACGTGGCCGCCGGTTCCGCCACCGGCGATCAGGATGCGGAGCGGGCCGGAAGGGGATGTCACGGACGGAAACTCCTGAACAGCGGTGAGAGGCAACGGGCCAAACCGAAGGAGAGTATAGTCGTCACGTCTGGCGGCACTTGCCCGCGTGCTACCATCCCCTGACAATCACGCAGTCACTCCGGAAAGCGACCACCATCTGACATCCCAGCCATCGCCAATCGAGAACCAGCGCATCGTCGGGCTGGATTGGACGCGCGTGACCACGATCATTGGCGCAATCGTGACCAGCGTCGTGATCCTGGACCAACTGGCCAAGCTGCTCGTCATAGCCTGGATTGGACCGGATCAGTCGCTTCATCGCTGGGAACTGGCTGGTTCGCTGCTGGCGTTCGAGTACGTCGAGATCACCGGGGCTGCGTTCGGCATCCTCGCCGGCCGGGTCTGGCTGCTCTCGGTCCTCGCGTTGATCGTGGGCCTGGGATTTCTCTTCGCCCCGCGGCGAGAACTGCCGTTCAGCGGGTTGCTTCGGCTGGGCATCGGGCTGGTGATCGGTGGAGGGCTCGGGAACCTGGTCGACCGTCTTCGACTGGGCTTCGTTATTGACTATATTGCCGTGGGAATCTGGCCGAAGTTCAATGTGGCCGATTCCGCGATCACGATTGGATTGATCCTGATGGCCTGGACCACCTTGCGCGACGAAACAACCCAGGAGAACGGATCGTGACCCAACCCGCACCGGGGTCCACCCAGCCACCGATCGAGGCCGACGAACGGGATTTCGAATTGTTCGATCTCTATCCGGAGCGGTCGCACATCGGGGTCCGACTCGATCGCTATGTGGCCGGCGAGCTGACCGATCTCAGCCGGACCTACCTCCAGACGCTCATTGATGACGGACAGGTGCTGGTCGACGGCCAGGCCCGCCGGGCTGCGTTCAAGATCACGCCCGGCCAGCATGTCACCGTCGCCATCCCGGAAACGGCCGAGGTCGAGATCGAAGCCCAGGACCTGCCGCTGGATGTCCTCTACGACGATGCGGACGTGGTGGCGATCAACAAACCCGCCGGCCTGGTCGTGCATCCTGCCCCAGGCCACCCGCGGGGCACGCTGGTGAACGGGTTGCTGTACCGGTTTCCAGAGATTTCGATCGCCGGCACCACCCGGCCGGGTATCGTCCATCGCCTCGACAAGGACACCTCCGGCGTGATGATCGTGGCCAAGACGGACCGGGCCCAGACGAGCCTGGTCGAGCAATGGCAGGCGCGTACCGTCGGCAAGACCTACGTCGCGCTGGTGGCGGGTGTCGTCGAGGAGGAAGAGGCCACGATCGACGCCCCGATTGGACGCGATCCCGCCAACCGGTTGCGGATGGCGGCGGTCCGCACCGGCAAGGACGCAGTCAGCCATTTCACGGTGCGCACGCGATACCGCGACGCCAGCCTGCTGGACGTGCGGATCGAGACGGGGCGCACGCACCAAATCCGGGTCCATCTCGCGATGATCGGGGCGCCCGTGCTAGGCGACCGCCTCTATTCCACGCCGAAATCGCGAAGCATCACGCACGACCACAGCGTCGAGCGCCATTTCCTGCACGCCGCGTCGCTCACCGTCGATCTGCCTACCGGGCAGCGGACCACCTTCGAGGCGCCGCTGGCCGGCGACCTGGTGGCCATTCTCGACCGGCTCGGTCGTCCGGCCGGCGAGGCCAATGGAGCGTCGTGATGCCGGGTTCGGTGGATGAGGCACGTTCACTGATAGAAGCGTGGTACCGGGCTGGACTCGGCGCCGTCGATCCGCGCACGGCGGTCAGTCGGGCGCTGACGTGGGACGGGGTATCCCTGGGTATTGGCTCGACAACGTTCGACCTGGAGCGGGGTGGCCGATTGGTTGCGGTCGCGGTTGGCAAGGCAGCCGTGGCGATGGCGCATGGTCTGGCCGACGCGTTGGGTGAGCGCATTACCCATGGAATTATCCTCACCAAGGACGGCCATGCCCCATCCCCGCCGGTTGGCTGGGATGTTTTCGAGGCATCGCATCCCGTGCCGGACGACCGGGGCGTGCACGCCACCAGGGCGATCCTGGATCTTGTCGGCGGTCTGGAGCGGGGAGACATTGCCATCGTCCTCGTTTCCGGGGGCGGTTCAGCGTTGCTCGAAGCGCCGCGTGAACCGCTGGAGTTGAGCGACATCCAGGAGACGACCCGGCTCTTGCTCAACGCGGGCGCGCCGATCCAGCACCTGAACGCGGTGCGAAGCGAGTTGAGCCTGGTGAAGGGCGGAGGTCTGCGGCGGTCGATTGGCGAAGCGACGTGCGTCTCGCTCATCCTCTCCGATGTCCTGGGCAACGACCCGACGGTGATTGCTTCCGGTCCAACCGTCGCCAGGGGGCCGAATCCAGCCGTCGCCCTCGATTTGCTTGAATCGTACGGGCTCGTTGACCGCGTGCCGGAAGCCGTGACCGCGATGCTGCGAAGTGGCCCAGCGGCTGGCGGCGAACCGGACACGTCGGGCGATAGCTTTGTCATCGTCGGAGACAATGACATCTTCGTTGAAGCCTTCGACGGGGCGGCCAAGGGCGATGGCGTGGAATCCCGGATCGCGCTTCGGCGGGCCGAAGGCGAGGCGCGGGAGTTGGCCGAGACGTTTCTCCAGATTGCCGAAAGTCAGCCGTCCGAGGTCGACGCCGTCATCGGGGGAGGTGAGGCGACCGTGACGGTCCGGGGTGACGGGACTGGCGGGAGGAACACCGAGTTCGCGCTCGCGGCGGCGATCACCCTGAACGAGCGCGGTCTTGACTGGACGATCGCGAGTCTCGCCTCCGATGGGCAGGACGGGTCGATCGACGCGGCCGGGGCGATCGTCGATCGCCACACGGTCGCCGCGGGCGATGCCGTCGGACTTGACGCACGGAAGTTTCTCGACAATAACGACAGCGGCGACTATTTTCGACGCCTCGGATTCCTGGTCGAACCGGGACCGACCGGCACGAATGTCAACGATGTGTACGTGGCGGTGAAACTGGATGGTCGATCCCACGTTGAGTAGTGCGAAACAGATGCTTACTTGGTGGTGATAGTCCCGAGCTTGTGAGGGCAGCGCAGCGAGTCATCTCTGCCATCGTCTCTAAGGGCAAAGACAAGCTTTGCCACTACCAGAAACGGGAGTCGAACTTCCGAATCTCAAGTGTGAGGCAATTGTTCGGTGAGCGAAGGAAGCCGATTCAAGATGAATGGAGCCCAGTCGCTGGTACGGGCGTTGCGGGACGTCGGCGTCGATCACATGTTTGGGCTGCCCGGTGATACGGGGATGGCGCTCTACGACGCGCTGTACGACGAACCGGCAATCACTCATGTCATGACGCGCGATGAACGCTCGGCGTCGTTCATGGCCGATGTCTACGCTCGGGTCTCGCGGCGGCTCGGCGTCTGCGAGGGCCCGAGCGGCGGCGGCGCCACCTACATCGTGCCGGGCGTCGCCGAGGCTCAGGGAAGCGCCATTCCGCTCCTCTGCCTGACCTCAGATACCCCCGTCAACGAGGAACATCGGGGCGTGCTGACCGAACTGGACCAGGTCGGGCTCTTCCACCCGATCACCAAATGGTCAGAGCGCGTCAACCGTGCTTCCGGGATGGAGGATGCAGTCCACCGGGCGGTGCGCCTGGCGACGAGTGACCGGCCCGGCGCGGTTCACCTCTCGCTGCCGTCAGACGTACTGGAAGACGATGGCGGCGACAACCGGCGATCGGGACGAGCGGCGACCGTCAGCACCGTGCCGAGTTCGAGACCGCGGGCCGACGCCGGCGAAGTGCTTCGCGCCGCCGACCTGATCGCGAACGCGGAGCGGGCGGTCATCGTCGCCGGAGGCGGGGTGCTCACGTCCGGCGCGTGGGACCAGCTTACCGCCTTTGCCGAGGCGACCGGGATACCGGTCGGCACGAGCATCAACGGCAAAGGAGCCATCGCCGAAACCAGCGACTGCTCACTTGGCGTGGTGGGGAACAACGGCGCTCGATCCTACGCCAACGCCTGGGTCGCCGACGCCGACCTCGTTCTCTTCATCGGCACCCGGACCGATTCCACCACGACCGTAGCCTGGACGTTGCCGGCCAGGGACGACCCGCCGGCCTCCATTCACCTTGATGTCTCGGCGAAGGAAATCGGGAACAACTACCCTTCGAGCGCAATCCTGCAGGGTGATTCGGCCGCCACCCTCCAAGACCTGATGGCGGCGATCGATCGACCCGGACGCCTCCGCGCCCGGAATGCAGAGCGCCTGGCGCGGCTCTCATCCGAGAAGTCAGCCTACTTCAAAGGGGTGGCGCGCGACGCCGTTAGCGATAGCCAACCGATCAAGCCGCAACGGCTCATCGCGGAATTGCGCGATCTCCTGGACGACGATGCCGTGATCGTGGCGGACCCGGGCACGCCGACGCCCTACCTCTCCGCGCAGTACGTCCTGCGCCGGCCGGGTCGAACGACCGTCATTCCGCGTGCCTACGGCGCGCTCGGCTACGCGATTCCGGGCGTTGTCGGCGCCCACTTTGCCGCTCCCGAACGGCGCGTGATCGGCATGCTTGGCGACGGCAGCTACGGCATGTCGGTGGGTGAACTGGAAACGATCAGCCGTCTCAACCTGCCGGTCGTGATCGTCCAGTGCGACAATGGCACCTACGGCTGGATCAAGGAACTGCAGCACCTGTACCACGACCGGCGGTACTACTCAGTCGATTTCAACCGGATCGACTACGCGACGATCGCGAAGGGATTCGGCCTGGCCGGTTTCCACGTCGAAGACCCGGCCGAGTTGAAGGGAGTGCTCCGGGAGGCCCTGGCACTGGGCCGGCCGGCCTTCGTGAACGTGGTGACCGAGGCTCAGATGACTGAGACGCCACCGGTGGCGACCTGGGAGCGGACCGTTGCCGCCGGTGCCGCACGATGACCGGTCGAAACGCGGACATCAATAAATCGCCGTTGGTCATTGATGTCGATACCGGGATCGATGATGCCGTTGCCCTCGCCCTGGCGGTCGGGAAGGGGGCCAATATCCTGGGCGTGACCACGGTGGCCGGCAACGTGCCAATCGAGGTCGCCACCCGCAACACGTTGGACGTGCTGTCCTACCTCGGGCGGGACGACATCCCGGTCCATCGCGGCGCCAGCCGGCCCCTGGTGGCGGAGTATCAGGATGCGACCCATGTCCACGGCGGCAACGGGCTCGGCGGCGTCGACCTGGCGAAGAGTGGCGCCGACGAGGCTGCCCTTGCGGGGCCCGCCTTCATCATCCAATCCGCCGCGAAACATGCCGGCGACTTGACACTGGTGACGTTGGGGCCGTTGACGAACCTGGCGATCGCCCTCAATGTCCGGCCGGAAATTACCTATCAGATCCGGCGCGTCGTCGTCATGGGCGGGGCCTTCTCCTTACCCGGCAACGTCACGCCGCACAGCGAATTCAACGTCTATGTCGATCCCGAAGCCGCCCGGCAGGTGTTTGAAGCGGATTGGGGTGACATAACGCTCGTCGGGCTCGATGTGACGCATCAGACCGTGCTGTCGCGAGAGCTTTGGGAGCGTATTCCTGAGATGAACGACGGCCCGGCGGGTCTGGTTCGCGGGCTGATGGCGCGCACCTTCACCGAGCGGGCCATGTCGGGCTTCTATCTCCACGATCCGCTGGCGGTCGGCGTCGCGCTCGACCTGGATCTCGTTCAAGGCACATTCTGCTCGGTAGCGGTTGAGTCGTCTGCGTCCGCGACCCGCGGGGAAACGACTGTCGCGGCCGCGGACCGTGGGCCACGAGTGGCCACCCGCGTTCACGCGGCGGCATTTGTGGCGGAGTTCGGCGCCGTTCTCGGGCTTCCGATCGCCGATGCCGCGTCTGGTTTCGAGAACGCCGAGTGACCGTCAATCAATATCCGGATGGTTCCGGCTTCTTTCGGTAGTGGCA
>JACCYX010000490.1 GCA_013696265.1 Chloroflexia bacterium | reverse complement strand
GCGGCGCCTGGACGGGTGTCGAGAAGCAGCGCCTGGTGCCGACGAGCCGCCTGGTCAGTTCGCTGACCGGGGTCGCCGTCCAGGTCAACAAGGCGATCGTCGGCGCCAACGCCTTCGCTCACGAGGCTGGCATCCATCAGGACGGCATGCTCAAGAATCGCGCGACCTACGAGATCATGGTTCCCGAAGATGTCGGTTGGGAAGGAACCAAACTGGTCCTGGGCAAGCATTCCGGCCGGGCCGGCTTCCGCAACGCCCTGAAGGATCTCGGCTTGAAGGTCCCGGACGACCAGATCGATACCGTCTACGGGCGGTTCCTGGAACTGGCCGACCGCAAGAAGAGCGTGACCGGCGCGGACATCGCCGCCCTAGTCTCCGATGAGCTTGCGGTGACATCGAGTTCACTCCACCTCGTCCGGTGGAATGCCAGCATCGGCAGCGGCGGCGCGGCGACGGCCAGCGTTGTGATCGAACGGGACGGCGTCGAGTTCTCGGGCGACGCCGAGGGCAACGGACCAGTCAATGCCCTCTACGGGGCGATCGACGCTGTGGTCCCGAGCGACAATGAATTGACGTACTACCATGTCGAAGCCGTGACCCCCGGCGAGGATGCCCAGGGCCAGGTCCACGTTCGTATCAAGGTCGATGGCGAAATCTACACAGGGCACGGGCTCGCCACCGACATCGTGGAGGCCAGTGCCCGGGCCTACCTCGCGGCGCTCAGCCAGTTCACCGAGCACCGGCCGGACACGGTCCTGATGGGATCGTCGACCTCGCGCTGGAGTTAGGGATGCCGGCAAGCTGGCACATGCATCATTCTGGTAGGGGAGCACCTTGTGTGCTCCTGTGGGTTCACGACCCGGTATCTGGCGGGAGCACACAAGGTGCTCCCCTACCAGGTGTCGACCGTTGAACAGGCAAGACTTGCTCGATCACGGAGGCAGCTCGTGTCCTCGCCCAAAACCCTCTCGGACAAGGTCTGGGAACAGCACGTTGTCCATTCCGCCCCCGGTGAACCGGACCTGCTCTACATCGACCTGCACCTCGTCCACGAGGTGACGTCACCGCAGGCATTCGACGGGCTGCGTCTCGCGGGGCGACCCGTGCGGCGGCCCGATCTCACGATCGCGACCGCCGACCACAACGTGCCGACGGTCAACATCGGGGCGCCGATCGCCGATCCCATCTCAGCCACCCAGGTCCGGAAGTTGACCGAGAATTGTCGGGAATTCGGGGTTCGCCTCCATCCGATGGGCGATCCCGGCCAGGGCATCGTCCACATCATCGGGCCCGAGTTCGGGCTCACGCAACCGGGATCGACCATCGTTTGCGGTGATAGTCACACCTCCACCCACGGCGCCTTCGGGGCCCTGGCGTTCGGGATCGGCACCAGCGAGGTCGAGCATGTCCTCGCCACCCAAACCCTGCCCCAGGTCAAACCGAAAACCATGTCGATCACGGTCGATGGCGAGTTGCGGGACGGCGTCACCGCCAAGGACGTGATCCTGGCGATCATCGGCGAGATCGGTACCGGCGGCGGCGCCGGGTCGATCGTCGAATACCGTGGCTCGGTTATCCGGTCGCTCTCGATGGAGGGCCGGATGACGGTCTGCAACATGTCGATCGAGGGCGGGGCCAAGGCCGGGATGATCGCGCCCGACGACGCGACCTTCGCCTACGTCGAAGGCAAGGAGTTCGCGCCAAAGGGGAGAGATTGGGAGCTGGCATTGGATGCCTGGCGGGCCTTGCCGACGGACGAGGACGCCACCTTCGATCATGAAGTCGTCCTCGACGGCGGCGCGCTGACGCCGTTTGTCTCCTGGGGCACGAATCCCGGCCAGGTCGTGTCGATTGACAGCGTGGTTCCCGATCCCTCGCAGTTCCAGAACCTGAACGATCGCGAGGCCGCCGCCCGCGCCCTGAAGTACATGAATCTCCAGGCCGGTACCGCCATTCGCGACATCCCGGTCGATACCGTCTTCATCGGTTCGTGCACTAATAGCCGGATCGAAGACCTGCGGTCGGCGGCCCGAGTCCTCGATGGGCGGCACATCGCCGGAAACATCCGGGGCCTGGTCGTTCCCGGCTCGATGCGGGTCAAGGCCCAGGCCGAGCGTGAAGGACTCGACCGCGTCTTTACCGCCGCCGGTTTCGAGTGGCGATCGGCGGGCTGCTCGATGTGCCTGGGGATGAACCCGGACCAGCTCGCGCCCGGCGAGCGCTGCGCCTCGACCAGCAACCGCAACTTCGAGGGTCGCCAGGGCAAGGGCGGTCGGACCCATTTGGTTTCGCCGCAGGTCGCGGCGGCTACGGCCATCGCCGGCACGTTCGCCACACCCGCCGACCTTTAGATTCCTCGGACCAGACGGACAGCGCTCTGGTAGCGGCAAAGCCTGTCTTTGCCTTGGCTGCTTCAACGGCAGAGACAAGCTGGTCCCGCTGGATATGCCACTACCAGATTCGCCAATCGTGTACCCGAACTCGATTCGAAAGGGCAGAACCCACACATGGAACCGGTCAGGAAAATCGAAGGCAGGGCCGTCCCGCTCGAACGCAGCGACGTCGACACCGACCAGATCATCCCCGCCGTCTACCTCAAGCGCGTCGAGCGCACGGGTTTCGGCGAGGGTCTGTTCGCCGCCTGGCGCGAGAACGACCCCAATTTCGTGCTCAACCGGCCCGAGTTCGAGGGCGGTTCGGTTCTCGTCGCGGGCCCAAACTTCGGCACCGGGTCGTCTCGCGAGCATGCCGTCTGGGCGCTCATGGACTACGGCTTCAAGGCCGTGGTGTCGCCGAAGTTCGGCGACATCTTCCGTAACAACGCGACCAAATCGGGCCTGATTCCCGTCGTCGTGCCCGAGGACTTCGGGGCCGAGCTGCTGGAAGCCGCCGCCGAGCATCCCTTCCTCGAAGTCATCGTCGATGTCGAGAAGCGCACGATCTCCGCGCCGGCCGTCGGCCTGCACACCACGTTCCCGATGGACGATTTCACGCAACACCGGCTGCTCGAAGGGCTGGATGACATCGGCCTGACGCTCACCCATGAAGACGACATAACGGTCTTTGAAAAGACCCGGCCAGCCTGGAAGCCGACGGTGAACCACCCGGAGCCTATCACGATCGTTGGCTGATCTGGACCGGCCGATTTGGGTACCGGGTGATGCATATTGAATGCAGGATCGTGCGGACCTCGTTAGGTTCGGTTGTACGGGCATCGCGCATTGGTGTCCAAGCGTGAGTCACTCGTAGGGGCGGACCCCGGTCGCATGTGGAATCTGCGCGACGACGTACAGGGTGTCCGCCCGGATGGTGGCGAAGGCGGGATTGGGGTTGCCTCGACCAGGGCGGACACCCCTGCACCCTGGCCGGCCACGAGTCGTTCGCGACCGGGGGTACCGCCCCTACGAAAATGTGCAATGTACACCAGGCGTTACAGATTCCGGCGCGACGATTGATCGCCCGGTGTTCGGATGCCACACCAACAAGGAGAGTTCCCGCCCCATGACCGCCGCCAACGAACATCAGTCCACGTCTCCAAGCTCCGCAATAATTGCCGTCCTCGCCGGCGACGGGGTCGGTCCGGAGGTCGTCGCCGAGGCGAGAAAGGTTCTGGACGAGATCGCTCGCCGCGGCCATTCGTTCACTTACCGCGAAATCCTGATCGGCGGCATCGCGATCGACGCGTACGGCACGCCGCTCCGTGACGACGATGTGGAAATCGCCCGCTCTGTCGATGCCTGTCTGCTTGGCGCCGTCGGCGGTCCCAAATGGTCCGACCCGGCGTCGGCGGTGCGACCCGAACAGGGCTTGCTCAAAATCCGGAAATCGCTGGGCCTCTACGCCAACCTGCGGCCGGTGGCGGTGATGGACGCCTTGCTCGACGCGACGCCGATCAAGCCTGAGGTTCTAGCGGGAACCGACTTGCTGGTGGTTCGAGAACTCACGGGCGGGATCTATTTCGGTCGCCCCTCCCGGCAGTGGAGGGAACGGCGGGGCCGCGTAGCCGTCGATACGCTCCTTTACCGCGAGCACGAGATCGAGCGCATCGCCCGGCTCGCTTTCGACCTGGCGCGAAGCCGCCGGGGCAGCGTCACGAGCGTCGACAAGGCCAACGTGCTGTCGTCATCGCGGCTGTGGCGCTCGGCGGTGACCGAGGTGAGCAGGGATTACCCGGAGGTGACGCTGGAACACATGCTGGTCGACGCGATGACCATGAAGCTGATCCAGCAACCATCCCGGTACGACGTGATCGTGACCGAGAACATGTTCGGGGATATCCTGACCGACGAGGCATCGGTGCTGGGCGGCTCGATCGGAGTCCTGCCATCGGCGAGTCTTGGCGCCCCTGATCGCGCCGGCAAACGTCCTGGTCTTTACGAGCCGATCCACGGAAGCGCGCCCGACATCGCGGGCCAGGGCAGGGCCAACCCAGTGGGCATGATCCTCTCGGCGGCGATGATGCTTCGGACGTCGCTCGGCCTGGAGCGGGAAGCCGCACTCGTCGAGCGGGCGGTGTTCGACACCATCGCCGCAGGCATCACGACGCCGGACCTGCTCGGCGGCACGGCGACAACATCATCGTTCGGGGATGCCGTGGCGCAGCGAATCTCGGCAGTCTGATCCGACCGGAGTGGCCACTCGTACGGGCGGACGTGATTCGACCGATAACCGCATCTGACCAACCGCGGTCTGGTCGAATCTGTTGTCCGCCCGGTTTGCCCCGCCGCGCGGAATCATCCGCTGTTCACCTGAAGTTCGTATCAGTCGAACCCGGTGTCAGGCCGCCGCGGGAAGGCGCCGGTGGCCCTGGTCGTGCCGAGCATGAACTCGTGAACGACCTGGAGCGGCGGGAACGTCTCGTTCGTGTCCAGGAGCACGACCTCGACCCGGTCGATGACGAATTCGCCCAGGGGCAGGTCGCGCCATTCGGCGAGGACCGCCGGCAGGTTCCCAATCGGCGCCACTCGGTCGTAGTGGGCGAGCGTCAGGTGCGGCAGGTAGGGATACCGGGTGCTGGGTGGCATGGTGGCGAAATCGAGCAGCCGCCGGTGAATCCTGGACAGCCAGCCGTCGTCATGGACATCGAGAAAGGCGGCGTCGGCGAAGGAGTTTACGGGCCCCAACACCGTTGGAAATCGCGGGAAATCAAGCAAGGGGCGGTGGGCCTGGGCGATGAAGTCATCAAGACCCTTCCGGGTGAGTTCGTTCCGGCCCGCGGGCTGGTTGGCGACGAACCCGATCTCCTGGATGGGGATGTGCAGGAACGATTCAGGGTGAATCCGAACGTAGGGAAACGATTCCAGAACCGTGCGCAGGTTGTCCAGGTCCGCCACGAAACTCGACGGCGGAATCCGCACGCAACACATCGCGAACGGACCGCTCCGTTCGCGCCAGGCGGCCGTATCGTGGCGTCCATCCCGTACGTCACGCAGCGTGCGCAGGTTCTGCCAGATCCGCCGGTAGGCTTCATCCTGTTGCGCGGCGGGGTCCGGCAGCCACCAGAGCGGGTGGCGCGCGCGTCGCGTGAGCGCCGCGAGGTGCTCTCGTTTCGGCGCGACCCGTCCCGGCAAATGACGAATCCTATTCAACGGCCTTGATCTTGAGCGTCGTCGAGCCGCCCGGCGTTTCCACCGTGGCCGAATCGCCGGCTCGCTTGCCCACGAGTTGCCGGCCGATCGGGGATTCCGTCGAAATCAGGCCCGCCGCCGGCTTGGCCTCGATCGCGCCAACGAGAGTGTACTGCTCGTCCTCGCCGTCGAAATCGACCGTGACCTTGCTGCCGACCCCGATCAGGCCGTTGACGCTGCCTTGAGCGGACGCCTCGATCACCTTCGCGTTTCGGAGCATGCCTTCCAGCTCGCCGATCCGCTTTTCGATCATCGCCTGGTCCTGCCGGGCGGCGTCGTAGGCGGCGTTCTCCCGCAGGTCCCCGTGGGACCTCGCTTCGGCGACGGCGGCCACGATCTCCGGGCGCTTGACGTCCGTCAGGTCCTTGAGTTCGGCGGTCAGTCGCTCGAAACCTTCACGAGTCACGGGTATTGGCTTGTTATCCATCGTCTGGTTCCCCAACATCGCTGATGCCGAACGAGCGTCTTATCGTTGGCTGGTGTATTGAACAGCAGCCGCACATTACGCAATGCACGGCTGAGCAAGAAAGTGCTTCGTTCGCTACCCTGTGAGCGCGAATGTTACTCGACTTCGAAGGTTGCTTCAATCTCGACGCAGATCGAGTTCGGCAACGACGCGAAGCCCACCGCCGACCTGGTGTGCCGCCCGGCCTCGCCGAGAACTTCGACCAGGAGGTCGGAGCAACCATTAATGACGCCGGGGTGGCCCTCGAAACGCGGGTCACTATTGACCATGCCCAGGACCTTTACGGTCCGCGTGATCCGGTCCAGCGAGCCGAGCGCGACCTGGGCCGTGGCCAGTATCTGGAGCCCGACGGAACGTGCCGCCCGGTACGCCTCGTCGACCGTGACCTCCGAATCGACCTTGCCTTTCGGGGCGCCGGCGTCGGGACCCGTGCCGCTGATGTACAACAGGTTGCCGGTCATCTGATGCCGCACGTAGTTCGCGGCGGGCGGGACCGGTTTGGGGAGTTCGATCTCCAGTTCAGTCAATCGTGCTTGCACGGACACGGCGAGACTCCTTTCATGAATCTGGACCGGATTCGCTTACCGCGATCCGAAGAGCGTGGTCAGGCGATCGATTGTACGTTGAAGCGCGTCGTCGCTGGTGGCGAACGAGAGGCGAAGGTGCCCTTCGCCGGACTCGCCGAAGGCGATCCCCGGCACGACAGCGACATGGACATCCTTGAGGATACGGTCAGCCAGGCGCACAGAATCGGTGTCGATCTCCCGGGCGTCCACGAAGGCGTAGAACGCACCTTCGACAAGACCGGTCTTGAGACCCTGAATCCGGTTTACGCCGTCGGCGACCAGGTGTCGCCGCCGATCCCAGGAGCGAACCATTTCCCGGATCGTGTCCTGCGGGCCGTTGAGGGCAGCCGCCCCTCCCGCCTGGGCGAACGAGGTCGCGCATGTTGTCGCGTGACTGTTGATCTTGGAGAGCTGGGAGATGAGCGCCTTCGGGCCGGCGACGTATCCGAGCCGCCAGCCGGTCATGGCGTACGCCTTGGAGAGCCCGATGAACGTGAGCGTGCGCTCGATCAGGCCGGGGAAGGTGGCGATGCTGATGTGCTCGCGGCCATCGTAGATGATCTTCTCGTAGATCTCGTCGGTCCAGACCATCAGATCGTGTTCAACCGCGAACGAGGCCAGGATCTCCAGTTCCTCGCGGGTCATCACGCGTCCGGTCGGGTTGTTCGGCGAGTTGAGCATGATGATCCGGGTGGCCGACGTGACGTGTCGCTCCAGCACCTCCCTGGTGATCGCGAAATTGTCGTCAGGATCGAGCCCGACGTGAATCGCGGTGCCGCCGGCGAGTTCGACGATCGGCACGTAGGATACCCACGCCGGTTCGAGCACCATCACGTCCACGCCGGGCTCCACGAAGGCCTGGGCGGCGAGGTAAAGGGCAAACTTGCCACCGGGGGTGACCAGGATGTCGCCGTTGTGGTGGGCCACGATCCGGTTGTCCTGCTGCAGCTTGTTGGAGATCGCCTTGCGGAGTTCCGGGGTGCCAGCGCCGCCCACGTAGTGCGTGTCGCCGGCGTTCATGGCGGCGATCGCCGCGTCCCGGATGTGCTGGGGCGTGGTGAAATCGGGATCGCCCCCGCCGAGGTCGATGACATCGACCCCCTCCGCCTTGAGCTGGCGGGCTGCTTCGGACACGGCCAGCGTGGGCGACGGTTTCGCCTCGCGCACCCGTATTGCGTAGAAATCCTGGTTGGTTCGCTGCGTCGACACCTGTACGTCCTTCACGACTCGCTCGGTCCAGGGCGCCGGAACGGCTCCCCCATGTCACGAGCATTCTATATCCGGACAGCGGGCAGCGGGGCCTCGATTGGGGCGCGGTTCCACGGCCAACAATGTACAGAATTTCCGGTCAGTCAACATTGTCGATTGGTACGGCTCGAACGCGAGTGAGGCACCCTACCCTTCGTCACGATGAATGCGGATGGACCGGAATTGGCCAGACGGTCGTAGGGGCGGACTTGATTCGACCGTAAACCTCAACTGGCCAACCGCCTTCATGTCGAATCTGTTGTCCGCCCAGGGCCCCGCCGGGCAGACTCAATGTTCACGTAAGGCTCGTCCGCCGCATTTGATTGGCAGTCTGGCACAGGTGTTTGCCAATTTGTTAGCACTCACCCCTTGATGAGTGCTAAACGCGGTGATAGACTGAATCCGCAATTGATGGATCGCTCATTTCCAGGGCGAGACGGTTGATGTGTGCCCGGGGTGCTCGGGCGTTTGCAATGTTCAGGAGGACAGGAAACCATGTCGGATTCCGCATCGAAGCTCAAGCCACTTGGCGATCGCCTGGTCGTGAAGCCCGCCACCCGCGAGGAAACCACCGCGAGCGGCATCGTGCTGCCAGACACCGCCAAGGAGAAGCCGCAGCGCGGCACGATCGTCGCCGCCGGTCAGGGCCGTCGCGACGACGATGGCGATCGCATCCCGCTGGATGTGACCGTGGGCGATGAGGTGCTGTTCGCCAAGTACGCCGGCACCGAGTTCAAGCTCGAAGAACAGGATTTCCTGATCCTTTCCGAGAAGGACGTGCTGGCGATCGTCGAAGGTTAGTCGCCAGGTTCGGTCCTCGAAACTGATTCTCGCGTTCACCAGGGAGTACACCAGTGTCCAAGGTTTTGGAATTCAACGAACAGGCTCGCCGTTCGCTCAAGGAGGGCGTTGATGTCCTCGCGAA
>JACCYX010000466.1 GCA_013696265.1 Chloroflexia bacterium | reverse complement strand
CAGGGCAATCGCATTCTCGACGTGACACGACGCAGCCCCGGTTAACGGCACGCCGACGAGACCCTTGTTCGCATCAATTGATGTCGATTTCCCACGCTGGACATGGAGTCATCGGCATATTTGTGTGCGGAGAGTGCAATGGCCGGTCTCGCCGAACTCGGTGAAACGTGGGACAGTCCGAGAATGCAATTGCCCTGGCGAATAGGGCGTGATGGTTGCACATCCGCGCAAGGCGTGTCAATACCTGACACGCGATACACGATTCTCGCGGGCTTGCCGGTTGGGATGGATGGGACAACCGGTTCAGTCGAGGTGCTCCTCCGCGGCGTCGAGCAGTTGCCGGTACATGTCGACGCGGAGGTCGCGGAGCACGGGGAACGATGGCCGGAAGCGGTGGGTGAGGTCGTAGTCGATCTCGCCGCACACAAGGTCCTCGACATCGTAGGCGGCCTGGCAAACGATTGGCGAGCCGGGCACCCGGCGCTCGGGGTCACCCGGGCCGATCAGGCGGCTGCCGCCCCAGTAGGCAATGTCGCCTTCGGTCCCGGCGAGGTTGCAATAGGCGAACGGGATCGTGTTTTCCATCGCCCGCGCCAGCACCAGCGGCTCGAAGATATCTTTCTCGAAAGCCGGCGATCCCGAGATGCCGACCACCAGGTCGGCTCCCTTGAGCGTCAGCAGGCGCGCGATTTCCGGGAAGAAGATGTCGTAACAGACCATCATCCCGATCCGGCCGATGGCCGTCTCGAACACCGGGCTCCGGTTGCCGCTCCGGAAGAACCGGCGGTCCGGAAACGCGCCCGCGCCGCCCCGGTCGGTGGCGTGCCCCGGCAGCGTGTGCTTGCGCCAGGTGCCGATGTAGCCGTCTGGACCGGCAAGCACGGCGGAGTTGTAGAGCACGCCGGGCAATCCCCGCTCCGGCATGCCCCAGATCACGTGCACGCCAAGCTTCCGGGCGGTGGCGGCCAAATGTTCTGTCGAAGGACCTGGTACGGGCTCGGCGACCTCGAAGAATCCGTCGCCACAGGCGTAGCCAGTGAGCGCCAGTTCGGGAAACACCACCAGGTTGGCACCCATCGCCGCCGCCCGTTCGAGGAAGTCGTCGAAGCGGTGCCGGTTGGCGGGGATATCCAGGGTGACTGGTTGAACCTGGGCCAGCGCCACCGTGACACGCATGTTCCGGCTCCATTCGGCGGGGTCGCCGCTCGCTAGCGGGTGTCAAGCCAGTGCACGAGATCGCCGCGGTCGATGTGAAGGGTGTCGTCGCCGATCATCGTTGCCTTCAGGCGTCCGCCGGGGCCGGCGGCGTCCGCGTCGGCACCAGCAGCACCGGACCCTTCGACTCCCGGACGAGCTTTTCGGCCACGCTGCCGAGCATCATGCGCCGGAATCCCCGGTGGCCGTGCGAGGTCATCACCACCAGGTCATCGGGCTGGATCGCCTCCAGCAGCGCGAAGACCGGCGTGCCCTTGAGGAGGCCGGTGTGGACATCCAGGCCCTGCCCCGCGAGCGGTTCGGCGGTATCCGCAAGGTACGACGATGCCCGTTGTTCGGTGAGCTGGCGCGCCTCCTCGTAGGTGTGCTCCTCGTCCTTGAGCGGGGGCGCGTCAGCTTCCCGCTTGCGCTGCTCCTGGATCGTGGCCCGGATACCGTCGAGGTCGACGGCCCGCACCAGGTGCAGCGGCAGAGGGATCACGCGCGCCAGGGTGGCCGCGATCGGCAGGGCACCTTCGGCGAGGTCTGAACCATCGAGCGGAACCACGATCCGGACCGGAACCGTGATCGCCGCGTCCTCGCCCTTCGTCCGCACGAGCAGGGTCGGGGTGGGGCTGTGGCGGCTGACCCGGTCGGCGGTGCTCCCGAAGAGAAGCCTTCCGGCGGCGTTCCGGCCCTGGGTCGCCATCACCACCAGGTCGCAATTCGCGGCGGCCCCCAGGATTTCGTCGGTGGCATCGCCGGATCGGATGTCGATCTCAACCGTGCGCTCGCTGGTGCGCAGGGGCGCGGCCAGTGATTCGAGCCGGGACCGGATATCGCCGGCTTTATCGCCGTGACCGCCGAAGGAGAGTCCGGGGAGGTGGATCCCTCCACCTGACTGGACATGGAGCAGGATCAGTTCGCGCGCCGGCAGGCGGGCGGCCACATCCAGCGCCCTGGCCGATTGCCGCGAGCCATCCAGCGGAACCAGGATGCGTTCCAGCCTCACCTGGTTTCCATCGGCCGGTAGAGTGGTGCTCATCGGTACCTCTCGGGTGTCCGCCGCCCGCGGGCTGGGTGGCGGATGCGTCGTGTCCGCTCTTAGTATCGCCCCCCGGATCGGCGCGTGTCGCCGTTCCCGGCAACCGCGTCAGGAAAAGACCACCCGCCGCGCGCCGCGACGCCCCAGTGTCGCCGTCGCGTGCTCGACGGCCCGGCTCCGGTGCCAAAGAGTCACAGGCGATGTCCGTACACGGTATCATGGTGATTTGCCGAGGGTAGACGTATGGACCGATCGACGAAAAGCGCGATTGAATCCTGGCTGGCGATTCGGGTTTCCCGGCCACTGGCGGTGTACGTGACGCTTGAGGTCGAAACGCTTCCCCGGATTGCCGGGAGCATTCAACGCCACTTCGAGTTCCCGTCGATCCCGATTGGCAAGGACCTGGGTGAGGCGTTGCTCGATTCCCCGCCGGGACGCCGCGTTCGGGATACCCAGCGCTGGCTCCAGGAGAGGTGCGCGGCGGCCGATGACCGGCCACTGCTGCTGACGGATGTCGATCTGCTCTTTCATGCCGGGCTGGACCGGGAATCGACCGATCGCCTCGATCAAATGGCTTTGTTGGCGCGGGCGAGCCACATCCATCCGTTGCTCGTGATGTGGCCCGGTTCGTTCGATGGCGCCACCTTGAGCTACGCGGTTCCGGAACACGGCCATTACCAGTATTGGCGGCGGCCTGGGGCGCATGTCATTCACACACAGGTAGGTGCCGCGGCATGAAGTATCGCGATGTGGTCCAATTCGAGCCGATCTCGACCGTCATCCAATTGCGCGACGCGGGCGCCGAATCGGCGGCGCGGCGGTTGGTCGAGACGTACGTCATCTCGGAGCGCATGGCGAACCAGATCGCCGGTGTGGTCATTCCCCAACTGCGGTTCGACGTTCCGCGGGACAACAAGGGCGTGCTGATCGTCGGCAACTACGGCACGGGCAAGTCCCACCTGATGTCGGTCCTGTCCGCCGTCGCCGAGTATCCGGATCTCGCCGCCGATCTCTCGAACGACACGGTGCGCGAGGCGGCCGCGAGCATCGCCGGCCGCTTCAAGGTCCTGCGGATCGAGATTGGCGCGGTCAGTTCGAGTCTTCGCGACATCGTGGTCCGTGAACTGGAAGAGGCGCTCCGGGAGTGGGGAACGCCCTACACGTTTCCACCCGCCAACGAGTTGACCAACAACAAGGATGCGCTGGCCGGGGCCGTGGCGGCCCTGCGCGAACGCTACCCGGATCACGGCCTGATGCTGGTTGTCGACGAGTTGCTGGATTTCCTCCGCGCGCGGCACGAGCAGGAGTTGATCCTGGATCTCGGCTTCCTGCGCGAATTGGGCGAAGTGGCGGCCCTCGCGCCCTTCCGGTTCATCGGCGGCTTGCAGGAAACGCTGTTCGACAGTCCCCGCTTCAATTTCGTGGCGGAACAGCTTCGGCGCGTGCGCGACCGGTTCGAGCAGGTCATCATCGGCCGCCAGGACATCGCCTACGTCGTCGCCAACCGGATCCTGCGCAAGAACGACGAACAAAAGGCCCGCATCATCGAGCATCTCCGTCCCTACACGCCCCTGTATGACCGGATGGCGGAGCGCATGGACGAGTATGCGCAGTTGTTCCCGATCCACCCGGCCTATGTCGACACGTTCCAGCACGTCGTCGTCACCGAGAAGCGCGAAGTGCTCCGCACCTTCAGCCAGGCCGTGGCCGGATTGCTCGACCGGGACGTGCCGTCGGACCAAACGGGCTTGATCTCGTTCGATCACTATTGGGACGTGCTGCGGGACAATCCGTCGATGAAGACCTATCCCGAAGTCGCCGAGGTCCTGGAGAAGGGACACGTGCTCGACCAGCGGGTGTCGCAGGGCTACACCCGGCGCGCCCTGACCCCGATCGCCCTGCGCATCGTCCATGCCCTGGGCGTCCACCGGCTGACGACCGGGGACATCACCACGCCCATTGGCCTGACGCCGGAGGAACTCCGGGACGGGCTCTGCCTCTACGTGCCGACACCGGAGGCGAGCGCCGAGTTCCTGCTTGGGCAGGTTCGGGTGGCCTTGCGGGAAATCGTCAAGACGGTGAGCGGGCAATACATCTCCCACAACGATGGCAACGACCAGTACTACCTCGATCTCAAGAAGGATGTCGATTTCGACGCCCGCATCGACGAGCGCGGCGAATCCCTCGACCGGAACGACCTGAACCGGTACTTCTTCGACAGCCTGCGCGAGATCCTGGACCTCGACACCTCGACGTACGTCAGCGGGCACAAGATCTGGTTTTCCGAGCTGCCCTGGCTGGAGCACAAGGTCACGCGCCCCGGCTACCTCTTCTTCGGGGCGCCGGACGAGCGCAGCACGGCCCAGCCCCCGCGCGATTTCTACGTCTACCTGCTGCCGCCGGGGCACGACCGGGCGTGGCGGGACGAGGAGCGCGCGGACGAGGTGATCTTCACGCTGGGCGGGCTCGACGATGCGTTCGATGCCATCCTCCGGCGCTACGCGGGGGCCCGGGCTCTGGAAAACGAGAGCGCCTCGCACCGAACCGTGTACGGAGACAAGGCCGCACGGCAGCGAACGTGCCTCGTCCAGTGGGTCAACACCCACCTGGTCGAGCACCTGGAGGTCGGATACCAGGGGGTGTGGAAACGGGCCAGCGCCGTGCTGCCCAGGGCCGCCAGTTCAGCCAGCGCCACGATCGAGGATTTCATCCGGGTGGTGGCCGGCACGCTCCTGGCGCCCCACTTCGCCGACCACTACGCCGGCTATCCCCGGTTCACCCGCCTCGCCCAGCCGATGACCGAAGCGGCGCGTCCCGGCAACGCGACCGAGGCCATCGCCCAGATCGCCGGCCGGCCCGCGACCCACTTGGGAACCGCCGTGCTCGACGGGCTTCAGCTCCTCGGCGAGAACACTACCGTCGATCCCGGCGGCTCCCCCTACGCCTTGGCCCTCTTGCGGCGCCTGGGGGAGAAAAGTGACAACCAGGTCGTGAACCGGGGCGAGATCATCGAGATCGTGGCGGGCGGGGTCGATCGCCCCGTCGAGAAGGACCTCAGCCACAAACTCGAACCGGAGTGGATCGCGGTCACCCTCGTCGCCCTGGTGCATCATGGCGATATCACGCTCACGCTCAACGGCAAGGAAACGCTGGACGCGGGTTCGGTCGACCGCGCCGCCACGATGAATGTCGAGACGATCGCGAATTTCCAGCATTACGGCCGTCCGCGCCAACTCCCCATGCACACGTGGGTTTCCATTTTCGAGCGGCTGGGTCTGCAATCCGCGCTGGTGAAGGATGAGACGAAGCGAGACCAGGCCGTCCGGGAACTCGTTGCCCGGGTCCAGCACGAACTCAGCCGGGTGGTGTCGCTGCAGGGGATCATGGGTCGGGGGCTCCAACTCTGGAACGAGCCGGTCTTCACCGACAACTTCCAGATGCGGGCCGAAGGCGGGGCGGTGGTCGGGATCGTCTCCGACGGAGAACTGCTGCTG
>JACCYX010000465.1 GCA_013696265.1 Chloroflexia bacterium | reverse complement strand
GGTGACATCTTGCGACAACGTTACGATCGGGCTGGCCACATTGGACTCACGCTTCCCCATCAGGGAAACCACGGATCATGGCCACCGCACCTGGTCTCCCCGCGCGGCGACCGCACCTGGAACATGGCCACGGCCGTCGCCGGCAGCGACGCAGCGGCCGCCGAGCAGTACCACAAGACCACGCTCGCCAACGGCGTGCGCGTCGTCACCGGCCCGATGTCCGGCGTCCGCTCCGCCAGCCTGATCTTCTATTACAACATCGGCTCCCGCTCCGAGCCGGACCAGATCGCCGGCGTCTCCCATTTCCTCGAACACATGCTCTTCAAGGGCACGGAGAAGCGCCCCGACCCGCTGACGATCTCCGAGGAGATCGAGAGCGCCGGCGGCATGCTCAACGCCGCCACCGGCCGCGAATCGACCTCGTACTGGTGCAAGGTGCCGAGCACCCACTTCGAGCTTGCCTACGACGTGCTGGCCGATATGCTCCGGAACTCGACCTTCGACGCCGCCGAACTCGACAAGGAGCGCAAGGTCATCTTCGAGGAGATCCGGTCCGTCCAGGATGTCCCTGAAGACCTCGTCCACGACCTGATCGATCAGCTCGTCTGGGGCGACGACCCGGTCGGCCGCGAGATCGCCGGTTCCGAGGAAACGGTATCGAACATCAACCGCGCCAACATGATGGACTTCTGGTCTCGCAACTACGGGCCGGAACGGCTGATCGTTGCCGCGGGCGGCGACATCGAGCACGAAGACGTCGTGGCGCTGACCGAGAAGTTCTTCGGCGACCTCAAGGCCGCCGACAGCCCCGACGCCTACACCCCGGTCACGGTCAGCCAGGCGGCGAAGCGGATCAACGTCGTCAACCGCGAAACCGAGCAGGCGCACCTCTGCGTCGGTTTTCCGGCCCTCTCCTACCACGACGAGCGCCGCTACGCGCAATCGACGATCGAGGCCATCCTCTCGGCCGGCATGAGTTCCCGGCTCTTCCAGGAGATCCGCGAGAAGCGGGGCCTCGTTTACTCCGTCTACGGCTATTTCCGGGGGTATGAAGATGTCGGCCAGGGCGTGATCTACGCTGGGACCGATGTGGACCGGGTCGAGGAAACGATCGAGGCGGTCGTCGGCGAACTCCAGAAGCTGCGCGACATCCCGGTTCCGGCGGAGGAACTGGAGAACAGCAAGACCCTGCGCAAGGGACGCCTGCTGATGGGTCTCGAAGACAGCCGCTCAGTCGCGTCGTGGGTCGGCAGCCAGGAAGCGACCTATGGCCGGATCCGCACTCCCGAAGAGGTCATGGAGTTGATCGACGCCGTGACCATTGAGGGCGTCCGGGAAGTGGCCGACGAGGTGCTTCGCGAGGACCGCCTCAGCCTGACCCTGATCGGCCCCTACGCCGACGACGCCCGGTTCGGCGACCTGCTCGCGTTCCGGTAACGGTGGCCGTGCGACGGGGGCAGTTCACTGGTAGGGGAGGACATTGTCCTCCCGCCGCTTCGGGATCGCACAGACACGGGAGGACGCAAGGTCCTCCCCTTCCCGTCGATCAGACAACATCCGGCCCAGGAACGTCCATTACGAAAGTGCGTATGACCGAACCTGATTCGCCCACCAACAACGGCGGCCTGATCTTCATCGAACCGGCGTCGGGTCTCGAAATCCGGGCCGTCTCGCCATCCGAGCGGGATGTCGCCGCGCGCATCCTGGCCCCCGCAACCGGCGAAGGCACGGCTGAGGCCGCGCTGACAGCGATCGACGAGTTGCTGGCGACGGACAAGGCGGCGCTCTACGGCGCCTTCATCGGTCTCGAGATGGTCGCGGCCTATGGCATCAAGCGCGACGGCATGTCGAACGAAATCCCGATTATCGCCGTCCGCGAAGATCACCGGCGGCGTGGCATCGGACGCGCCCTGCTCCAGGATGCCCTGCGCCGCTCCGGCAAGCGCCCCCTGGTAGTGGAAACCGACGATGAAGGTTTGCCCTTCTACAAGGCCTGCGGCTTCAAGCTCTTCGGCAAGCGGCCCCATCCTTCGGGCATTGTTCGTTATCGCCTGGGCTGGCACGCGCCGGGCGTCCGCTTCAAGGGCGGCAGCACCAACGCCCTCACCCACAAGCCGCTCGATCGATCATCGGACGCATCGTCCTGACGCTATCCGTCCATCTCTCCCTGGAGTTCCCCTCATGACCCCGGAAGCACAGCAGGCATCGTCCCGGCGCGGCTGGGAGGCGATCGTCGATCTCGCGCTGCACGAAGACATCGGCACCGGGGACATCACCACGCTCGCCACCGTGCCGGCGTCGGCCTTGGCTCACGGCACGATCCTGGCGAAACAGGCTGGCGTGATCTCCGGGCTCGAAGTCGCCCGCTTCGTCTTCCAGCGCGTCGACGCCACGATCGCCTTCGAACCGCTGGTTGAGGACGGCCAGCACGTCCCGGCGATGACTCCGCTGGCGAGCGTGGGCGGTCCGGCGCGGTCGTTGCTCACCGCCGAACGGACCGCCCTCAACCTGCTGCAGCGGCTCTCCGGGGTGGCCACGGTCACCGCCCGGTACGTAGCCGAGACGGACGGCAGCCCATCCCGCGTGGTCGACACCCGGAAGACGACGCCCGGCCTGCGGCTGCTGGAGAAAATCGCGGTCCAGCACGGCGGCGGGCACAACCATCGCTTTGGGCTCGCCGACGGCGTGCTGATCAAGGACAACCACCTGGCCGCGATCGGCGGTCCCGACCGGGTCACGAAGGCGATTCGCGGCGCCCGCGAACTGGCGCCGCACACGCTGAAGATCGAGGTCGAAGTAGCGACGCTCGCTGAGCTGGACGAGGCGATCGCCGCCGGTGCCGACGTGATCTTGCTCGACAACATGACCGACGAACAAGTTGCGGAGGCCGTCGCTCGACGCGATGCCGCCGCGCCGCGTATCCTGCTTGAAGCGTCCGGCGGGATCACGCTGGACCGGATCCGGCGCCTCGCCGCCACGCGGGTCGACCTGATTTCATGTGGAGCGTTGACGCACTCGGCGCCGGCGCTGGACATCAGCCTCGATCTGGACATCGGCCAGCGTCACACATTGCCCGGAAATGGTATATAGTGTACGTACATACATCCAGGCGCCGGATTGGCTGGATGCGGTGGGGTTAGGTTTGTGCCGAGCCGCCAGGCCTGACGCGGTTGAGTCCCATCTGACGAAACCGACTTTGGGCAAAGGGCGTTTACACACGTAGGAGGGCGTTCGT
>JACCYX010000433.1 GCA_013696265.1 Chloroflexia bacterium | reverse complement strand
TTCATCTCGCCTTCCTTCTCCCAGCCTCCCAGCCGGTAGACAGCTCCCGCGCTGCCGGTATGGATTGTGTTCGAAACGGTCCCGTGCCGGTTCGGTACGTCCTCGTTTGCTGGAACGCGCGACCCTGGCGCGGGGTTTCGTAAACGGTACGACAGCGTGCCGGGCAACCGGTTCCGGCAATCCAGGAACCGGTGAAGGCGGGGTCCGGTCCCGGATCTTGCGAGGTGGTTCCATCCAAGTATACGTGTCCGCTCAAGTGGCCACGTCCGCCTTTCGAGGCACCACTATGCACGCCGATTTTTCGTGACGTGGAACAACGTTGTGGTCACGATCGAAAAGGCGTAGTATTCGCCCGCGCCCGCGCCGCGCCAGCAATCCGGGCAATGGATCATAGGCGCGAACTCTGCCCGAAATCCGGCAACCGGCCGGTACGCACGTTCTCACCTCGCCCCGCGAGGAGACCGCAGCATCATGGCCCCGACCACACCAGAGAACGAGCCCCCGGCCGAGAGTACCGCCAATCGCCAGGCAGGCGCCGACGCATCACCGCCCGACGGCGAAATGCCTCCCGGCCAACGCCCGTCGTTCCCCAATCCACCGGATGAACCGCTCATTTCCGTTCCCGGCCAAACCAAACCGAAAATCCAGGCGCCCCGGCCGAGGGGCGCCAAGGTCAACCCCGGCCTGGACGGGAAGACGAACATCCGCGGCTCCCACGTCGGCGACCGCTACGTGCGGATCGTTCGTCAACCGCCCGACGCGGAGTTCCGCCGGGTCGCGCCCGGCTACCTGATCGCCGGGGAAGAGGCCAGCGGCGGACGGGGCCCAGTGCAGCGCGCGTTCAACCGGGCCAAGCGGGTGCTGATCGGCCAACCGCTCACCACCTCATCGGGAATCCACGAGCGCCTGACCAAGCTCAAGGCCCTGGCCGTCCTGTCCTCCGACGCCCTCTCATCGGTCGCCTACGCCACCGAGGAAATCCTCCGCATCCTGATCCTGGCTGGGCTCGGAGCGATGACCTTGAGCCTGCCGATCGGCGGCGCGATCGTCGCCCTGCTCTTCATCGTCGGCTTCTCCTACCGGCAAACGATCAAGGCCTACCCGAACGGCGGCGGCTCCTACATCGTCGCCAAGGACAATCTCGGCGAGTTGCCCGCCCTCGTTGCGGGCGGCGCATTGCTCCTCGCCTACATCCTGACCGTGGCGGTCAGCATCTCGGCGGCCGTGGCGGCGATGGTGTCGGCTGTTCCGGAAATCCACGACCACCTCGTGCTGACCGGCATCGGGTTCATCGTACTCGTCACGGTCCTCAACTTGCGCGGCATCCGGGAATCGGGCTCCATCTTCGCCGTCCCCACGTACCTCTTCCTGCTCGGCATGGCGGCCATGATCGCGATCGGGCTCGTCCGGAACGCGCTCGATGGCTTCCCGGTGCAAGAGCCGAGCCGGGAAGCGGCGATCGGCTCCAGCTCGGTGGGGATTTTCCTGATCCTCCGGGCATTCTCCGCGGGTTGCGCGGCCCTGACCGGGGTCGAGGCCATCTCCGATGGCGTGCCCGCCTTCAAGCCGCCGGAGTGGCGGAACGCCCGGACCACATTAAGCTGGATGATCGGCATCCTGGCCGTGATGTTCATCAGCATCACCTGGCTGGCCCACCAGTACGGCGCGGTACCGCTGGCCCAGGACGAAGACGGATATGAAACGGTGGTGTCGCAGATCGCCCGCGCCGTCTTCGGCGGCCCTAATACCGCCTACTACGCGATCCAGTTCGCGACCATGGCGATCCTCGTGCTGGCCGCCAACACCGCCTACTCGGATTTTCCGCGTCTCGCCTACTTCATGGCGCGCGATCGGTACATGCCAAGCCAGTTCACCTTCCGCGGCGACCGCCTGGCCTTTACCACCGGCATCGTCACCCTCGGCTTGCTCTCGATACTGGTCCTTTCCATCTTCGGCGGCGAGACCGAGCGCCTGATCCCGCTCTACGGCCTGGGGGTCTTTACCGCGTTCACGTTGTCGCAACTGGGGATGGTGGTGCGCTGGCACACGCGCCGCGAGCCCGGCTGGCAACAGGGCAGGATCATCAACGCGGTTGGGGCGACGGCCACGGCGATCGCCGCCCTGGTGGTCGGTGTCTCCCGGTTCACGGGCGGAGCCTGGATCGTGGTGGTGCTCATCCCCTTGCTGATCATGCTCTTCCGGGGCATTCACCGGCACTACGTCGATGTCAGCCGCGAACTCGAATCGCTCACCCCGGTCCGCTCGGAAGAGATCCTGAACGTGGTGGTGGTGCCGGTCGCCAGCATCAACCCGGTGACACGTCAGACCCTGGCCTACGCGCGTTCGATTTCGGACAGCGTCTCAGCGATCCACCTCAGCGATGACGAAGACGAAATCCAGCGGATGCGCGACCGCTGGCCGGAACTGGAAACGGACGTGCCGCTCGTGATCATCGAATCGCCCTACCGCTCGCTGGTCGGTCCTCTCCTCTCGTACCTCGATGAGCTGCAGAAGCAGGCGCCGACGGCGACGCTGACGGTGGTCTTGCCGGAGTACGTGCCGCGCCACTGGTGGGAGCAGATCCTGCACAACCAGACCGCGTTGCGGATCAAGGCGGCCCTGCTCTTCCGGCCGGGAACGGTGGTGATCAGCGTGCCCTA
>JACCYX010000432.1 GCA_013696265.1 Chloroflexia bacterium | reverse complement strand
GGGGCCCACCGCTGGGTGGGGTGGTGTTGGGATCGGGTCGGACTACCTGGCGCCAGGGCGTTGCGGGCGGCGTCGCGCCACCAGGCGCCCTGGGCCTGTCTGGTTTGCGGCGCGGGATTCGTGGTTCCGGTCATGATCTGCTCCCAGAGGTGGGGGTCGAGCGCCGCGGAACCGGGGTCCCGGCCCTGGGCGGCGTCGAACCGGCGGTGGAACGAGCGAGCGGCGGCGTGCAGGGCGGCTGCCTCGCCGGTGGGTCCGCCGTCATCGGACCGGGCGTCTGGTCGCTGGCGGCCGTGGCCGGACCGGGTGCTCGGGAACCCGTTTCCCTGGGCGATCTCGTTGAGCAGGGCGTCGAGAGCGTCAGCGTCCGCGAGGGAGGCGTCGGCCCAGCGTTCCGGCTGGAGATCGTGATCGTGGGGATTTCCGTTTGGGTGGGGAGGGCGGTTGGTGCTCATCTGGATGGGTCCTGGTCTGGCGTCATGAGTTCCCGGAGGCGGCGGTAGGCCCGGTGCTGGGCGGATTTCACGGCGGGTTCGGTCATGTTCAGCGCGGCCATGATCTCGGCGGTGGTCAGGCCGGCGAGACGAAGCTCGACGATCGCGCGCTGCTTGTCCGGCAGAGCGTCGAGGGTGGCGCTCAGGTGGGCCAGGTCGTCGGCGTCGATGGCCTGTTGTTCAGGGCCCGGATCGCGGTCGATCAGGGTGTGGGCAACCAGGTCGAGCGGGTGGGTGGGATGGTAGCGCCGCCAACGGTCAGTGACGGTGTTGCGGGCGATCGCGAAGAGCCAGCCGCGGAACGTCGCGCCTTCGCGCGGCCGATAGCGGTTGAGCCGCTCGATGGCCTTGACGAAGACCTGGGCGAAGGCGCGGGGATCATGCCGTGCGGCGGCGATCCACTCCTGCTCGCTGGATTCGGCTTCGTCACGCCGCTCGCTGGCGATGACTGGCCCGTGTCGCGCATCGCTCACCGCGGCCACCCGGCAATCCTGTCCGACTCACGCCCAGGGCGGAAATACCCGATCCTGGTTTCCGCCTCTCTTCCCGGTAACGCGAAATCAGGCTGGAAGGTAGCGGTCGACGGTGAAATCGGCGATCAACCGGCTCGGTGAGGGGCTTGGCCTCTTCAGGATGCGTCGCCGGCCAGGCCGTGGCGGGTGATCCAGGGTAGCCTCGGCCCGTAGCCGGGGTGCTCCCGCAGCCACGCGTTGGCCTGGCGAACCGCGTCGGCGATGGCGGCGGCTTCGGTGTCGCCGTTGCCTTCGACGGTGTGGATGGAGATTTCGCTCCGGTAGTAGGTGAAGCCGAGGGTGAACCGGGGTGGACCGGAGACCCAGTGAGCATACCAGCCGTTGGTGAGCAGAGTTTCGAAAGTCCAGCCGGCATCGGTCATGCGGTCTTCCCCACCAGCATCGTTTCGCGTTCACGGCGCAAGATCATGATCCGGACTGTACCGTCCGTCGGGGGCGAACACAAGAAGCGGCCCGCGTTTGCTACGCTGGGACGAAATCAGGCTCGTGCGCCTGGCGAACGTCGTAGAGGTGGGACCGATGAGCAGCCTGGACGATGACGCGGTTCGTGCCCGAGAGAAGGAACAACGCTGGCGTGCCGCAGAAGAAGCGATGGCCCGGCTGCGCGAGAATCCGGACGAATGGGCGGAATACCAGGCGGAGGCGGAACAGTGGGATGCCACATCCGCTGACGGGCTCGACGGCCTCCCGTACGAGCGGCCTGAATGAGCCGAATTCCCGTGTCCGCCGGGTGGTCCCGGCGTGCGGGGCTTTCCGCGATCGCCAGTTGCCGGGGCAGGTGCGCATGACCGCTGGCGTGGCGATCGGTGCCGTTTGGATTGGTTGACCGTGCGAGTATTCGGCGTATGATAGACGAGCAATCTAGCCAATCTAGATAGAGAGGTGAATCAATGGCGTGGCAACTGGCGGAAGCGAAGAACAAACTCAGCGAGGTCTTCACGAAAACGATTGAGGAAGGACCGCAGTTCGTCACCAGGCGGAACGAAGAGATCGTCCTGATTTCCAAGGATGAGTATCAGCGCCTCACCGGCGAGCGCCCTGGATTCCTGGATGCGCTCCTGAGCGGGCCAAACTTCGATGATTTGCGGATCGAGCGGGTCGCGCTTGAGGTTCGGGATGTCGACTTGTGAGGACGTTGCTCGATACGTGCGTCATCAGTGAGATGAAGCGGAGCGATGCGAACCCGTTGGTGAGAGCGGCTGTCGCGCAACGTGGGCAGGACAATCTGTTCGTATCGGCGATTTCCCTGGGCGAGATTCAGATAGGAATTTCCTTGCTCCCGGCTGGTCGACGCCGGATGGAGTTGGAACGCTGGTTCCCGGATGTCGTGAAAGGGTATGCAGACCATATCCTCCCGATCGATCTGGATACCGCACTCATTTGGGGAAACCTCTCTGCTCGTCCACAGTTCCGTGGAAGGCATAGGTTGTCGGTCGATCTCCTGATCGCCGCTACGGCGTTGAACCACGGAATGAGCGTGATGACCCGGAACACGAAGGACTTTGCGGATACCGGCGTGATGCTCATCGACCCGTGGCAGGGAATCGACTGAAGAAACCGCCGGGCAACGAGACGAGGAGTGTGGAGATGGGCTGGAACCTGGAGGAGCACGACGAAAACCAGCTCGTCCTGCTCTTCGAACTCGCCTTGACGAGATGCCCCCAACTGGTGCGGCGCGGAGATGATGAAGTCGTCATCGTTTCCAT
>JACCYX010000396.1 GCA_013696265.1 Chloroflexia bacterium | reverse complement strand
GCCCAATTCCTGGCGGCCAGGTTGTGCGTGCCGCACCAGCCTGGCCACCTGGGATTGGGAATGGACGAACGCCGTCGGATGGTCAAATTACCATCCGGCGGCGTCTCGATCCGTGCCTTGTGGGGGTTAGGATGCGCCGCTAGCGCGCCGCGGTTGCCGCGTCCTTGCGCTCGTCGGAGCGGGTCTTGAGCAGGCTTAGCCAGGCCGTGACCGCGATCGTCAGGATGATTACCGCCAGTGACAGCAGGGTCGGGATCTCAGGGATCACCGTGATGTGCTCCCCGCCGTTGATGAACGGCACCTCATTCTGGTGCATGGCGTGGATCACGAGCTTGACGCCGATGAAGGCGAGGATGAAGGCGAGGCCGAGCGAGAGGTAGACGAGGCGGGAGAGCAGCCCGCCGAGCAAGAAGTAGAGCTGGCGCAGTCCGAGCAGCGCGAAGGCGTTCGCCGTGAAGACGATGTACGGCTCCTGGGTCAGGCCGAAGATCGCCGGGATCGAGTCGAACGCGAAGAGCAGGTCAGTTGAGCCGATCGCCAGCATCACGATCGCCATCGGCGTGATCATCCGCCGGCCGTCGATCTTCACCGTCATCCGGTCGTTGACGTACTCCTGGGTCGTCGGCACCACCCGGCGCACGAGGCGGATGAAGGCGTTCTCGTGGTACTCCTCATTCTCGTCGTGCTCTGAGCCAATGAGCTTCCAGGCCGTGTAGACCAGGAACGCGCCGAAGACGTAGAACGCCCAACTGAAGTTCTCAATGATCGCCGAACCCAGCGCGATGAAGATGCCGCGCATCACCAGCGCGATCACGATCCCGATCAGGAGGACCTTTTGCTGGTACTCGCGGGGCACGCGGAAACTGGTCATGATGATCAGGAAGACGAAGAGATTGTCCACCGAGAGGCTCTTCTCGGTCAGGAAGCCAGCCCAGTATTCGACCCCGTGATCGCGGTCCCAGGCGAGCCAGACCCCAAAGCCGAAGAGCAGCCCCAGACCAACGTAAAACGCCGACCATAGGCCGGATTCCTTCATGCTGGGCGCGTGCGGCGTTTTTACGTGTGCATAGAAATCAAAAATGAGGAGACCGATGATGAGGGCGATCGTCGCCGCCCACACCCATAAGGGGACATTCACGAAAAACCTCCGACGTGGTCTTGGAACCGACCGGAGGTCTCTTCCATCGCCGCCAGGGGTGGCCATGCGATGAGCGGTGCCGGGAGGACTCGAATCCTTCCGTATTGACGACACCGGCCTGAAAGGAATACTCCCCTCCACGAACGATTCTACATCATGTGATTTCTTTCACGCGGTCGCCGCCGGCCGCACTGGCTGGTGGCGAGCCAGCCGAAACCACGCGCCGCCGCCTTCGGCGAATACGGCCGGCGGCGCATTCGAGTCATATGGCAATGCGGCACTGGGAGTTTGGTTTATAGTGCCTGCAGACCGGCGATGAGTGATTTCGAGCATCGGAATCAGGGACCTGACCGCTCGGGCGCGGCGGATACCGATTCGCCCTTTCCCGATCGGCTCGACTGTGAGGACATGACGAGGCAATGGACTGGATAAGCGATCCGACAATCTGGACGGCACTGCTGACGCTGACGGCGCTCGAAATCGTTCTCGGCGTGGACAACGTCATTTTCATCTCGATCCTCTCGAACAAGCTCCCGCCGGAACAGCGCGACCGGGCGCGGCTGGTTGGGCTGGGCGCGGCGATGGTCATGCGCATTGGGCTCCTGTTCGCGATCAGTTGGCTGGTGGGGCTCACAGAGCCCTGGTTCGAGGTGTTCGGGCAGGAATTCTCGGGACGCGACCTGATCCTCCTGGTCGGCGGCCTCTTCCTGCTCTACAAGGCCACCACCGAACTTCACGAGAAACTGGAAGGGCATGAGGCGAACAAGGCCACGGCGGCGGCCGCGTCGTTCGCGGGCGTGATCGCCCAAATCATGATCCTCGATATTGTGTTCTCCCTGGACTCCGTCATCACCGCCGTCGGCATGGCCGACGACGTGCCGGTGATGGTCGCCGCGGTCGTGATCGCCGTGGGCGTGATGATGGTGGCCGCCAAGCCGCTCTCGGAATTCGTGCAGGCGCATCCCACGGTCAAGGTGCTGGCCCTCGCCTTCCTGCTCCTGATCGGCATGTCGCTGGTTGCCGAGGGATTCGGCCATCACATCCCGAAGGGGTACATCTACTCGGCCATGGCCTTCAGCGTGATCGTGGAGATGATCAACCTGCGAGTGCGGTCGCAAGCCGACGGGCACAAGGTGAACCTGAACGACAAGTATTCCGAAGAGGAGCGCGCCAGGGCCGTCTCGACGGCCAGAAGCGGAGACTAGGCAAACGTTCTGCCGGGCGGCGCGACTCTGCCCACTGCCCGGCTTGGTGGGCGCTCGTGTCCCGAATCATTTACCCGATCGACGGCGGCCATGAGGCGTCTGACCGGTTGCCCGGCCCGTCGTTTCCCGGTACAAGTGCTCAAACGGAATAGCTGGGCAACTCAATGCGAGCGGAACACGTCCGAGGAGGAGTGCGTTCATCATGACCGACCGACCACGCGTCGCCGTCACCCGTTTGATTCCGGAGGCCGGGCTGGACCTCCTGCGCGCATCGTGCGACGTCACGATCTGGGAAGGCGATCTTCCGCCTGACAAGCAAGAACTCGACACGTTGCTGGAGGGAGCCGTTGGCGTCCTTTCCCTGCTCACCGAGCAGGTCGACGGTGATCTGCTCGATCGCCATCCCTCGATCAGGGTCGTCAGCAACTTCGCTGTCGGCTACGACAACGTCGATGTCGAGGCCGCGACCGCCCGGAACGTCGCGGTCTGCAACACGCCGGGGGTGCTGACCCAAGCGACGGCCGAATTTGCGTTCACGCTCCTGGTTTCGGCGGCTCGCCGGGTCGTCGAGGCGGCGCGTTACGTCCAGGATGGAAACTGGCAAACCTGGGGTCCGCGATTGCTGCTCGGGCAGGACATCGCGGGCGCGACGCTCGGTATCGTCGGGTTTGGCCGGATCGGCAAAGAACTGGCGCGGATGACATCCGGGTTCAACATGCGGATCCTCGCCAACGATGCCTATGAGGACTCCAAGGCGGCGGCGGAGTTCGGCGTCACCTACGTGCCGCTCGATGATCTCCTGCGTGAGGCCGATTTCGTCTCGCTTCACGTCGCCTTGACCCCCGAGACGGAGCAACTGATCGGCGCCCGCGAGTTGGGCCTGATGAAGAAGACGGCGGTGCTGATCAACGCGGCGCGCGGTCCCGTGGTCGATACCGAGGCCCTGGTCGCGGCTCTGCGGGGCGGCGAAATCTTCGCCGCCGGGCTCGACGTGACCGATCCGGAGCCGCTGCCCGCCGATCACCCGCTGGTGTCGCTCCCGAACTGCATCGTCGTCCCGCACATCGCCTCGGCAACCGTGACGACGCGGGACGCGATGGCGGAGTTGGCCGCCAACAACCTGATCGACGTGCTCAATGGAAAGATGCCGGAAGT
>JACCYX010000387.1 GCA_013696265.1 Chloroflexia bacterium | reverse complement strand
CCGCCAGCCCGAATGGAACGGCGACCAAGGAAATCCAACCCATCATCGATGTCCGAGGTCTGACCAAGCACTTCCCCGTTGGCGGATTCGTCAGCAAACAAGTGGTGCATGCCCTGGAAGATGTGTCGTTCTCGATTCCGCATGGCGAGGTTGTCGCGCTGGTCGGCGAATCCGGTTCCGGCAAGAGCACCACGGCGCGGCTGCTCGCGCGGCTGATGCCGCCGACCTCGGGCGAGATTGTCTACAAGGGTAACGACATCCTCAAGACCGAGCCCCGGAGCGCACCGCTCTCCTACCGGAGCGAGGTGCAGATGGTCTTCCAGGACCCGTTCGGGTCGCTCAACCCGGTTCATCCGATCCGGTATCACCTCGAACGGCCACTGAAGATCCACAAGAAGACGCGGGGCCGGCGCGAGTTGCGGGAGCGGATGCACGAGTTGCTGGAAACGGTCGGCCTGCTCCCGCCGGACGAGGTCGCCGCCAAGTACCCGTACCAGTTGTCCGGCGGCCAGCGGCAGCGCGTGGCCTTCGCCCGCGCCCTCGCGGTCGAACCGAAGGTGATGCTCGCCGACGAGCCGGTTTCGATGCTCGACGTCTCGATCCGGATCGGCATCCTCAACCTGATCGACCGGCTGCGCGAGGAGAAGGGAATCTCCTTTCTCTACATCACCCACGACATCGCCAGCGCCCGCTACATCGCCGACCAGACGAACGTGATGTATGCAGGACGCATGGTGGAAGGGGCCGAGAGCACCGAACTGATCGCCGAACCCGCTCACCCCTATACGAAGCTGCTGCTTTCCGCCGTGCCGAATCCGCACGCCGGCTTGCGCACCGAGGAAGCGCCCTCGCGGGGAGAGATTCCGTCGCTGATCGACCCGCCGCCCGGTTGCCCGTTCGAGCCGCGTTGCCCGTACGCGATGGATGTCTGCCGCCGGGACATGCCCGGTATCTCGCGGTTGGGCGGGAAGCACTGGGTTCGTTGCCACCTCTATCCGGAGGGCGAGGCGGCCAGCGGGATGGTGGGCAAACTCACCAGCGAATCCGTCCAGGTCCAGGCCCGGAACTGACGCACGAGCCGCCAGACCACTTGCATCGCGGGCAAATGCCGGTATCGTTGCCTGCGGCATCGGCGAATTGCGCCGATCGATAACGTGCGTTCAGGTTTCGGGAGGGATAACGGGTGGCGATTCGCGTTGGCATCGTAGGGTGTGGGTATATCGCGCAGGACACGTACCTGCCGGTTTTGGCGGAAATCGGAGCCGATCGCGTCAAGGTCGTGGCCGCGTTCGACACGGCCCAGGAGCGCGTCGATGTCGCGTTGGATACGTTTCCGGAGGCGTCCGGCTATACCGCCTACGATGCGTTCCTCGCTCACCAGGGCGGCCTCGACCTGGTCTTCAACCTGACTCCGGCACCGCTGCACCGGGAGATCACGGCCCGCGCCCTGGAAGCCGGTTGCCATGTGTACTCCGAGAAGCCGATCGCGGCGACCCTTCAGGAGGCGACCGAACTGACCGCGATCACGCGGGAAAACGGGCTCTCGCTCTTCGTCGCGCCGTCGACAATCACCACGGCTCGCATGCTCTCCATCAAGGACCGGATGGAGAACGGTGATTTCGGGCATGTCCACACGATCAGGGCCCACATCGGCGGCATGGGTCCGGCCATCTGGCGTACCTACTCCGGTGACCCAATGGTCTTCTATCGCGAGGGAGTCGGCCCGATGGTCGATCTCGGCGTCTACATGCTGCACACGATCACCGGGCTCTTCGGCCCGGCCACGCGGGTCCAGGCGATCGGCGGCATCGTCTATCCAGAACGCACGATCCTGATCGAGCGGATGTACGGCGAGAAGATCACGGTCGAGGCCCCGGACGTGTTGTCGGTCAACCTGACGTTCGAGGGCAGGCGGTTCGCGCACCTCTTCACGAGCTACGCCGTACCTGCCTCGAAGGCTCCGTTCTTCGAGTTGTACGGGACAATGGGTGCGGCCAGCATCGCCGGGCGACAGTGGTACGACGGTAACAGCACGACCGACTTCTACTTCCGCGACGAAAGCGCGAGCGGAAAATCGGAAGGCTGGCAAGAGGATGTCGCGACGCCGAACCCGCTGCCGATCGGCGGTATCCTGGAGTCGGGGATCCTGCACGCGGTCGACGCTCTGGAGAACGGCACGCCGAATGCCCTGACGCCGGAACACGCGACCCATGTCCTGGAAATCATGAATGGCGCCGTCGCCAGCGCCGAATCCGGCCGCCCGGTGGACCTGACGACGACGTTTTAGTGATGCGGCCAGCATTTGGCGACACCTCTCCAGGCCGTCATGTCGAGCCTGCGAGACATCCCTGCGCGAAGCGCATCCGGCGAAGCCGGACCAGTCTTCAGCAGCATTGAGCGCCGGCTGCGCCGTCGAGTGCTTCGCACAGGGATCCCTCGCAAGCTCGGGATGACGGTTGTTGGGGAGCGCGGTGACTCGGATTCGTAGGGCTGCCGAGCTCGTCTCGGCCCTGTCTCATCGACCACTAATTTGGCTTATGCTCACTCCAACCAGCCGCAGTCTCTTCGTCGCGTCATCCGAAAGGAACACCCATGCGCAAGGACCAGATTTCGATCCAGCTCTATACCATCCGCTCGATCACCGCGAACGACTGGGATGCCGCGCTCGGCCAGGTCGCTGAGGCCGGGTACAAGGCCGTGGAATTCGCCGGATTCAACGGCAAATCGGCAACCGAAATGCGGACGTTGCTCGACAACCACGGACTCAAGGCGTCGAGCGCGCACATTCCCCTGGCCGATTTCCAGACCCGGCTCGACGGTGTCGTCGAAGATCTCCAGACGATCGGCGCCGGGTGGGGCATCGTGCCCTGGGTCGGCCCGGACGACCGTTCCGAGGGATCACTGAAGGGCATGGCCGAACAGTTCGACGGTTTCGCCACGCGCCTGAAGGAGGCCGGACTCAAATTCGGCTACCACAACCACGACTTCGAATTCACCACCAAATCAGCAGGGGGCAAGACCGTCTTCGACCAGATGGTCGCGATCACCACGCCGGGCCTCGTCCACTTCGAGCTTGACGCGTTCTGGGCGGCGGTCGGCGGATTCGACCCGGCCAAGGTGATCTCGGATAACGCCGATCGCATCGCCCTTGTCCACCTCAAGGACGGAAACATGAACGATCTCGAGTCCGGCAAGGATGTGCCGTTCGGCGAAGGCACGCTCGATTGGGATGGCATCCTCGCCGCCTCACGGGCCGCCGGCGTCGAGTGGTACGTGACCGAGCAGGACACGCCGAACCCGGACGACATCCTCGGCGACATCACGACCGCCCTCCGCAACGCCGAGAACCTGGCCAAGTAGGGTTGCCGTCCCGAACTTGCGGGGGCGGCGGCCAGGTTCCAATCAAGTACGGCTGCGGACCTTGTGTCCGCCCGTGCCAGGCAACACCAATGAACCGCGTTGCATGAAGCCATTGGAACTTGGCAATCCGATGCCGTTCGGCTGCGGACGTCGCCCGGTTGATCGGCGCGACGACGCGACGACCGATTGCGAACAGGGTCAATTGCCTCGAATCACGCGGACTGGCCACATCCGGGCGGACACACGAATCGACCAGATCCGGGTTGGCAAGCGGTTGTTATTGGTCGATTCTGGCTCGCTGCGCTGCCGCCCCTACGAAATCGCGTAATTCGCGTGATGACGTTGGCTACATTGGAACGGCCCGGGCGATTTGCCCGGGCCGTTCCATATGTCTGCGCTACTGACGCGCGCTACGGGCTCGTGACCGGCACGGGACAGGATTCGCCCTC
>JACCYX010000384.1 GCA_013696265.1 Chloroflexia bacterium | reverse complement strand
TCACGAGTCCGGGATGGTGTAGTCGAAGTACAAGTCTTCGCACGCGCAGCGTTTGAGGAACGATTTCCACACGGGATCTGGGACGGTCGCCGGTTTCTCCAGCTTGCCGGTGTCGGTCTGGAACACGCGGCCCTGGGCCTTGCGCATCAGCTCCCGCTTGATCGAGGGCAGGGGATGCGCCCAGGGCGGGTGGTTCTTCGTCAGCGCCCATTCGTTGACCGCCGTAATCATGGCCGTGAATTCGCCCGCCGCGGCGCCGGTGGCCATCCAGGACAGGTTGGCGTACGCATCGCTTGGGTTGCCCTTCAGCGTGCCATTGTGACTCCCGTGGTGGGAGACTTTGTAGAGCACGGTGCGGCCGAGGAGATCGCGCGCGGTCACTGTCTGCGCACCGTCACGCCAGGTCACCGTATTCCAGGAGTTCCAGTTGCCCCGCTGGGCATCGCCGGTGAAGAGGAGGACCTTCTTCGAGTCTGGAAGCTCGAAGGCCAGCACCAGGCTGGTATTGTTGACGCCCGTGTTGAGCTTCAGCGCCAGCATCTCAGCCGAGTAGAGCCAGTCATCGCCGATTCGGCGCCACGGCGCATTGAACGAGACTTCCTTCCGGTCCCGGTCGTCATTGCCCTTGTTGCCCAGGCCGTAATGGTCGCGAAAGAAGGGATCGCCCTCGTTCGAGAGTGCCTGGTCGAGACCAATGACAAACCGCTGGCTGAATGGCGGCGCGCCGCTACCGGTTGACCCGGCGGCGGCGGCGAACGTGTGCCTGGCGGGGTTGTCGTCCGGAAAGGCTTCGCTGCCTTTCGGATCCTCGTCGCGCAAGAGATTCGGATCGCGTGGCGGCCCGAGGACGAACACGCGCACCGCCGAACCGGGGATCTTGAGCGGTTCGCCCCCAGGATCCAGGTAGCGGACGCCACGGTGCGCCGACGCCTTGTCCTTGATGAACTTCAATGCCTGCTTGTTCACGGACGCCTCAGGGTTCGCGGCGGCGAGCCGTGCGTTCGTCGCGAAGGCGTCGTCCTCACCGCCGAGTTCCAGGTTCAGGAGACGGTCGATACGGTGGACCGCGAGATCGTCCGCGCCCAGGGCGTTCGCCAGTTTGTTCCGTGCGGAGAGGAGGCTCAAGAGTTGATCCCGGTGTCGTTCCCGCAACTCGTTGGCGAGCGGATCGCCGGGATCCTCGGTCCAGGCCAGCCACGCTTCGACAATCGTGAACCCGGTGAAATACGGCTCGACCTCTTTCCAAAAGCCGTTCAGGTGGTCCTGGTGCTCGTGCGTGATGACGACGAGATCGAGACGATTGCCGGTGGCCTCGGCGATGCTTTTCGCGATGTCGCCAATGGGCGTGTTGTTGACGAACTCCTGGGAGCCTGGCTTCACTCCGCAGTCGATCAGCACGTAGACGGGGTCGCCCCCATCCCGGCGCGGCAGCGCCAGGAGGAAGCAATCGCCATGACCCTGGCGGTACATCCGCACCACGATCCCCTCATCCGGCGCCTCGAGCTTTGGCATGGCTAGTCCTCCATCTGGTGCAGCAGGGCGAACGGCTCCTGGCGCCGGTCCGGGCCGGCGTGCAGGCGGCTTTCGGGCAACCCCGCGTCGAAGGCATTGCCGACGACGCCGATGGCGCCGGTGAGGTAGTTCCTGACTCGATTCAACTCGTCATCATCCGTGATCGTGCCGCGCGTGGCGATCACCCGGCGAACCTCCCCCGTCTTGGGATTGATCAGGACCGTACACCCGGCCCGGAACGTGAAGTCGCCGTGCTCCTCCTGCTCCGCGACTGGCGCAAGATCCTGCTCCTGTTGCCTTGCCAGGGTGAAGTAGCCACGGCGACGTTGCGTGATTTCGACGACGAGGTCGATGCTCGCCGCTCCGTCGACCGTGCGTCGTATGGCCGGACGCACCGAATGGACCTCGACGCTTGGTTGCTGATTCGGCCCCGTCCGGTAGACCGTTGACGGTGCGTCCCCGATCTCCAGGCCGAAGGCTTGGGCGTAGGTTGGGCCATAGTTGGCATCGTCGAACAACCAGTTCTTCAGGGCGGCGCGAATACCAAACAGGTATTCCCACGTCTCTTTCCGATTGCTGCCGAGGGTCCACTCGTCCGACACGGACTTGACGAAGCTCTCCTTCATCGTCCCTTCTCGGCTCTCCTTCTTCGCCTCCCTGCTCGCCTTCCTCATTGGCTCGGGGACCCGCGCCAGCGACTCCCCCGGAACGCGTTCCTCGAAACAGTCGTCGCCGCTCGGCCACTCGAGCGCATCGAGTCCCATGCTGCTGACGCCGCGCGGATAGATGCCCCATTCGCGGAAACTCTCGATGAAAGCGATCAGGCTACGGTTCCCATCGCCGGGCGCGAAATCGACATCGGCCGTGACCACCCCACGCAGGAAGTCGCCGAAGGTGATGTCGACCGGCGGGCAGTAGTCGATCGCCCGGATGCACATCTGCAGGATGCGGTCGGCGCTGCCGGCGGCTTCCGCGGCGAGCCGGTTGGTCAGGTCTGGATGGATGTCCCCGTCGGGGAGCGTGCCGGTACCCTGCGAGGCGATCCGGAACAAGTCGGCGCTGCGCGCCCGGTAGGTCAGCAGGAAGGCACGGAAAACCGCCGCGACAAGAATGGAGCCGCGCTCGTGAGGACCCCAGGTTCGATCGAGCGCGTGCGGATCGGGCCGTCGCGGCACCCATGTTCCCGTCTCGTCTACCGAGCCCAGGGCGTCGCGCAACGCCGAACCCCGACCGGTTGCCTGCCCGAACTGCTGGGCGAGCTGGGCAAGCAGGCTTTCGGATTCGAGTTCGCCCCGGGTGCGTCGAATCTGGTCGACCAGGACCGTTGGGTGCGAGAAGTGCTGGAACAGGGCCACGATGTCGGCGAACGCTTCGTGGAAGGCAAGCACGTCGGGGTTGGTTGGCTCGTTGAAGCGCGGATGCACGCCGTCGAGCAGGGCGTGCGTGACTTCATGGGCGATGATGTCGTGCGAGAGGCAGGTGAAAACGATGGTGCCGGGCGTGTTGTGGGCGTCCATGGTCGTGACCGGGAAGTACCCGAAGAGCAGCGCCTTCTTCTCGGGGCTGTAGTAGGCGTTCCGGTCGCGCAACGCATGGGGATAAATGCGCAACCGTTGAACGAACTGATTGCGGTCCTTGCCGGCGATCTTGTACCGCCGATCCGCCCAGAGCGCGGGCCGCCCAAGGGCGCGCTCGAAGTTGCGGATCGTGGTCATGGCGACGACGTAGACCATCTGCTGATGGAACTGGGGATTCGACTCCGAGGGCGGCAACCCATCCTGCGCGAGCAGGTACGGGTCGTTGAGATCGACTGGCTGGTAGCACGCATCGCTCGCGGGATCGATGTCGATGACCTCGATGTATTCGCCGATTGGCCCCTTGCCGAGCGTATCTTCCCACGGGATCTGGACGGTGATCTCGTTGATCACCGACGTTTCGAGCCGGGTTGCCAGGCTTGGATCGAACGCCAGGATGCGCAGCCGGCGCGTTGCGGGTTTCTCGATCATGAGGCTCTCCTCCGCGATCAGGGCGCACGGGCCCAGGACGCGGTCGTCAACCGGAGCGTCCCCACGGCACGCATCGAGGGCTGCCGGGCACACTCCAATGAGGCGGAAGCGAGGCGGACGGAGAAAGGGCCGGGGCGCCGCGCGTGAATGGCTACAAAAAGATCGGTCATCTGGGTCCAGTAACACAAGTATATGCCCGCCGTCAAGAGTCATGTATTCTGATAGGTATTGTGTCCATACAGTGAATATTTGCGGGAGACATGGTTCATCGCCACCGGCCGCGGCGATGACCAACTCGGGGGCATCCGGCGCGCGGTGCGCTTTTCAGGTCTAGAGGCCGCTCACCATCCCCTGACAGAACCCGCGGCCGGGATTCCAGAAGAGCGGCACCCGGCAGGTTGGCGATTCTTCCGCGAGGTCGACGCGGACGCCATCGAACGGCTAATGCACATTGTTTTCGGGATTGTGCCGTTATGACGCGGTTTTTGGCCTCAGGCGACGGGCCACTGGCATTGGCGTGATGACCAATCTGCCCGGAACGACGCCAGAGAGTTTAATATGCATCACCCGTATCGAGGGTGGCGAGGGTGATCGACGGTACGGCCTCGCCGACCGCCAGCGGCGCGGGTTGCGCTGGGGCCAATGGCGGCAGGGCGCGGGCGACGAGCGCCTTGATGTCTTCGGTGCCCCGGGCCAGCGGGCTGGCGACGAAGCCACTCGGGCGAATCACGACGGCGGTTGGAGTGACATCCGCCCCGTAGGCGAGCGCGGTTTCGCGATCCTGTTGCAGCAGGACATTGGCCAGGCCGTGAGGATCGGTCTTGACGCGATTCGCGGCCGGGGTGCCCCGGCTGACGAGGGCCACCGTGAGCCGCCCATCGGCCTGCCAGGCGGCGAGGCTGGGCAGCAACCCGGTGCAGGCGCGGCAATTGGGATCGGAGAACACGAGCAGGACCGGCTTGCCGGATTGACGCAGGGCATCGAGGCTGACCA